>DATJGL010000088.1:0-4075 GCA_035495075.1 Gemmatimonadales bacterium | reverse complement strand
CGCGGTGTATTCGGCTACCAGACCCCAGATGAGCGCACCCACGGCCTGAGAGCCGAATAGCGCCATCTGGTACGCCGCGAGCCCGCGGGCCCGCACCCAACCCGGCAGGCACAACTGCACGGCGGCGTTGGTGCTCGCTATGACGGTGATCCATGCAGCACCCGCGGGAACCAGCGCTAGAAGGGCGGCGAGGGGGTCGCGGACCAGGACCAGGACAACCATCGCCGCTCCGTAGACTACTGCTGCAACTATGAGGATTCCGTTGTTCGATAGACGCTCACGCACGCGGGGGAGGCCGAGTGCCCCGACCAGAGCGCCTGCGCCGAGTGCGCCAAGGAGCAGTCCGTAGCCGCCGGCGCTGAGCCCGAGTCGTTGTGTGGCGACCAGGGGCAGCAGCGCCCAGATGGCGCTGGCCGGCAGGATGAACAGACCGAGGTGCAGCAGAATCCGGCGGACCACTGGGGAGTAGCGGACGTAGCGGCCCCCGGCGCGCAGCGCCGGGATGAACCGCTCGGGCGAGACAGCACGCGCTTCGGCCGGGCGGCGCCAGGCTATCAGCACCAATGCGAAGAGGAGGAAGGCCGCCGTGTTGAGCCCGAATACGGCGCCGACACCGACCCGTGCGATCAGCAGGCCCGCGACGGCAGGGCCGATCGCGCGAGCTAGATTGACACTGATTCCTCCGAGAGCGGCTGCCGAGGAGAGTTGATCACGGGGGACCAACTCGGGGATGAGCGCCTGGTAGGCGGGAGTGGCCAGTGCCGAGCCGGCGCCAAGCGCAAGAGTAAACGCCAGCAGCAGCGGCGGGGTCATCTGCCCAGCGAGAGTCAGTGCTGTCAACCCCACCCCGATTGCAACCTGGAATAGCTGGAGGCCGATAAGGAGCCGGCGCCGGTCGAAGGAATCCGCGAGCGCTCCTCCGGGCAAAGCCAGCAACACGTCCGGCAGTGTGTCGGCGGTCTGTACCAGAGCGACGAGGGTAGCGGCGTTCGGCAGGCCTACCAGGAGCCACTGGGCGCCTACCGTTTGCATCCACGTTCCGATGTCGCTGGCCAGCACCGCCAGCCACAGCATCCGGAACACCGATAGACTCAGCGGTGCCCACGCCGAGACGGAGGGATGAGCACTAACTACGTTGGCTGTTGCAATTGATTGCTTGCGCATCCGCAGTCCAGGTCTTACCGGAGCCCAAACAGCCTGCGTCCCGCCTTCATCCAGCCTGGGGCGCAGCCATACAGTGATAGGTTTTCCGGCTTCGGGCTAGATAGCTCAGTTGGTAGAGCAGCGGACTGAAAATCCGCGTGTGGGCGGTTCAATTCCGCCCTAGCCACTTCAGGCGAGAGACGGCAGGGGCCTTAGAAAGCGCGAGGTCATGGCCGTCCCGATCGAGGTGACACGTAACGGCTGGCGATGCCTATCTAAAATGTCGGTCTCGTTCCTCCTCACCGCCGGCGTCGCGGCGTTCGCGTCATCGCTGGCTTCGATCTCGCAAGGACCAGAGCCTGATTCGTCGGGTTGGGACGTCAGGCACTACACCATCCGCGTTACGGTCGATCCCAACGCTCAGACCATCCGCGGCAGGGTCACCATCCTGGCGCGAGTCACTGCCGAGCGGCTCGACAGCGTTCGGCTCGACCTTGGCCAGGCAATGACGGTCGACTCGGCGACCATGCCCGGCGGCCGGCTTGGGTTCTCGCGCCTGGGCGATCAGCTCGCCGTTGTGGGCCGCCGAGCCTGGCGTAGAGGCGAGCGGCTCGAGATCACGATCTGGTACGGCGGCCATCCCGACGGCGGCCTCCTGTTCGAGGCGCACGCCGGACTTCCGGCCGTCGCCTCGTACGGGCTGCCGTACAACGCCCGTCGGTGGTGGCCCTGCAAGGACACCCCGGCCGACAAGGCGGAGGAAGGCGCCGCGCTGCTGGTAACGGTCCCGCGCGGGCTGGTCGTGGCCTCGAATGGGCGCCTGGTGCGTCACAGGACCGGGCCGCGGGGAACAGAGCTCTACGTGTGGATCGAGTCGTATCCCATCTACCCCGACGCCATTTCGATCGCGGTGGCGAACTACGCCACATTTGTCCGATTCTACCACGACTCGGCGGCCGACTCGATGCCGCTTGCGTTCTACGTCTACCCCGAGGACCGGGCGAAGGCGGAGCGCGATTTCGCGGGCCTGGTGGAGATGCTGGAGAGCCATGTCGCCGCGTTCGGGCCCTATCCGTTCCGCAGGGAAAAGTACGGCGTCGCCGAATTCCCGATCCGGAGTTTCCGCGAGCACCAGACGCTGCCGAGCTACGGCGCACCGTTCATCACCGGCGATCGGAGCAACGACTGGATTCTCGCCCACGAGCTGGCCCACCAGTGGTTCGGCAATCTGCTCACGGTCGCCAACTGGTCCCACATCTGGCTCAACGAGGGCTTCGCTACCTACGCCTTTGCCCTGTGGCGGGAGCATCAGGGCGGCGATTCGGCCTATCGGGCCGCCATGCGCGGCCTCTACCGACCCGACTTCGAGGGCACGCTCTACGTGCCCGACTCGATGGACGTATCGCGCTTCTTCGGACCCACGACCTTCTCGAAAGGTGCCTGGGTGCTCCACATGCTGCGGCACGTCATGGGAGACTCGAGCTTCTTTCACGCGCTCCGCACCTATGTGCGCGAGTTTGCCTACGGGAACGTGGTGACAGAGGATTTCCAGCGGATCTGCGAGCGCGAGCACGGCCAGCCGCTTGACTGGTTCTTCAAGGAATGGGTCTACGGCATGTCCGAGCCGGCGATGCCCTCGACTGGGCTTCGGCCGCTCAAGGCGCCGATACCATGACGGTCGTGACCATCAGGCAGACCACGGGCGCCGGCACGTTTACCATGCCGCTCGATCTGCGCATCTCCCGTCCCGGCGGCGACACGACGCTCGTTGTGTGGGACAGTCTCCCGACGCAGCGCTGGGACCTTGGACTGGGGCGGGCGACGACCGATGTGGTCCTCGATCCCGACGGTTGGGTGTTGCGGCGGATGGACGGCAATCGATGATCAGGACACATCGCACCCGGCGCGTGCGGTGGCGACCTCTCTTATCGTTTACTATAGCGTGCAGTTCAGCTGGCCTACCGATGTTAGTTCTCCGGCGATTGGAGCGACGGTCGTATGACGATGAAACTAAGGTTGCCCGCGCTCGCCTTGCTGTTGATCACCGTCGCGGCCGCCGATACGGGGCCGGGCTACCATGTCCTCAAGAGCGTCGTCCTCGGGGGCACGGACGGCTGGGATTACGTCGCGCTCGACTCGATGCACCACCGCCTGTTCGTCGCGCGCCAGACGCGGGTCATGATTCTGGATCCGGCCTCCGGCAAACTGCTGGGCGAGGTCACCGGCCTCAACGGAGCCCACGGGACTGCGTTCGCCTATGCCGTCAATCGCGGCTTCGCGACGTCCGGTCGGGACAGCACGGTGACGATGTTCAATCTCGACACTTACCAGGTGCTCGGTAAGCTGAAGGCGGACGAGGATGCGGACGCAGTGCTGTACGATCCGGCTACGAAGCGGATTTACACTATGAACGGCGACGCTGAGACTTCCACCGTCATCGATCCGGCGGCCGGCAAGGTGGTGGGCACGATTCGCTTGGGCGGGAAGCCGGAGTTCGCGGTGTCCGCCGGCGACGGGATGCTGTATGCTAACCTCGAGGACAAGGCGGACATCGTCGAGATAGACGCCAAGGGACTAAAAGTCGTGCGCGAATGGCCGATGGCACCTTGCACGTCGCCGACGGGACTCGCCATTGACCGTCAGCATCATCGCCTGTTCAGCGGGTGCCGCAATCGGGTCATGGCGATTTCGGATGCCCACCAAGGCCGACTCCTTGCGACGGTGCCGATCGGGGCCGGCGTCGACGCGAACGCCTATGACCCAGGGACCGGCTTCGCCTTCAGCTCAAACGGGGAGGGCACGGTGACCGTAGTCCGGGAGGAGGCGCCGGGCAAGTTCACTGTCGCAGAGACGGTTCCTACGATGACCGGTGCCCGGACGATGGCGTTGGACCCCACGACCCACACGCTGTACTTGGTCGGGGCGAAATTCG
>DATJGL010000087.1:0-8289 GCA_035495075.1 Gemmatimonadales bacterium | reverse complement strand
TAGCCATGTTCGCCGCGGCGCCCCTGGCGGCTCAGATGCCGCCCGTCATACCGGTGGAGCAGTTCTTCGACAGCCCGCAGATCGCCGCCGCGCAGATCTCGCCCGACGGGCGCTGGCTCGCCTACCTCAAGCCGTACCAGGAAAAGCTCAACGTTTTCGTGCGGCCGGTGGGAGCCGACACCACCAAACAAAGGCGGCTTACGGCGGACACGGTGCGGCCGATCCGGCAGTACTACTGGTCGGCCGACGGCAAGAAGGTGCTGTACCTGCAGGACAAGGGTGGCAACGAGAACTTTCACATTTTCTCTGTCGGGGTCGAGGCCGCTCCCGGCGATGCGCGCGACCTTACGCCCTACGACGGCGCCCGCGCCATCGTAGCGGACGTCCCCCGCGATCTCCCCAACCGCGTCTTCGTTGCCCTCAACAAGCGCGATCCCAGCGCCTTCGACGCCTACTGGCTCGATCTCGACACCGGCAAGCTGGAGTTGGCGGTTCAGAATCCGGGCCGTTTCGCCGCATATCTGCTCGATCGGGCCCATCAGGTGCGAGTCGGTCTGGCGCAGGGTCCGGCAGGCGAGAATGAGATCTACGTACGGGCCGATTCCACCAAGCCGTGGCGCCTCCTGGTCAGCTACCCGGCGACCGAGAACGTGCAGCCGCTCCGCATGAATCCCGACGGCCGCCACCTCTACATGATCTCGAACCAAGGCGAGACCGACTTGAATCGCTTGGTATCGCTGGATCTGGAAAGCGGCGAGGAGCAAATCGTCCACGAAGACCCCGAGCACGTCGCCGAGCCGTTTGCCAACAACGAGGTGCTCTTCGGCGAAGGCACCGACTCCGTGCTCTGGACCGCGTACGACGCCGACACGGTGCGCATCTATCCGCGGACGAAGGCGATCGCAGCCGATCTCGCCAAGATCCGGCGGCTCCACGGCGGAACGCCGACGGTCACCTCGATGACCCGCGACGAGCAGCGCTGGGTGGTGGCCTTCGACACGCCGACCGATCCCGGAGTGACGTATCTGTACGACCGCACCACCGGCAAAGGAACGTTTCTATTCCGGCCCCGGCCCTGGCTCAAGCCGGCCGAGCTGGCGGACATGAAGCCGGTTGCGTTCCCGGCCCGTGACGGTCTCAACATTCAGGGTTACCTCAGCACACCCAAAGGCGTCCCCGCGCGCAACCTTCCGATGGTGCTGCTGGTCCACGGCGGCCCGTGGGCGCGGGACGATTGGGGCTACCAGCCCGAAGCGCAGCTCCTCGCCAATCGCGGCTATGCGGTCCTCCAGATCAACTACCGGGGCTCGACCGGGTACGGGAAGCGGTTTTACAACGCCGCGGTGAAGGAATTCGCCGGCGCAATGCACAACGATCTGATCGACGGCGTGAACTGGGCGGTGAAGCAGGGCATCGTAGACCCGCACAAGATGTGTGTCTACGGCGGCTCGTACGGTGGGTATGCAACCCTGGTGAGCGTGGCTTTCACGCCCAAGCAATTCACCTGCGCGGTGGACTATGTCGGCCCGTCGTCACTGATCACACTGGTCGAGTCGTTCCCCGCGTACTGGCGTCCCTTCCTCGAGGGAAGTTGGTATCGGTTCGTAGGCGATCCGGCGAAGCCAGATGACCGCAAGGACATGTGGGCCCGATCGCCGTTGTCCCGAGTAGACCAGATCACGACGCCGCTGGTCATCGTGCAAGGCGCCAACGACCCGCGAGTCACCAAGAAGGAATCCGATCAGCTCGCGGTTGCCCTGCGGCAGAGGGGTGTGAAGGTGCAGTACCTGCTGGCTGCGAACGAAGGACATGGATTCTTGAACCCCGACAATCGGCTGGCGCTGTACCACACGATGGAGCGGTTCTTTGCGCAGTACTTGAAGGGCCGCGTCCAGGCCAACACCCCGGCTGGCGTGGATGCACGGATCAAGGCGATGACGGTGGACGTGGACACGCTCAAAGCCGGACCGGGAGGACAGGACCGAGCCGCGACGCGATAGGCCTAGACCGGCGCTTCGGTCGGCCCTATCGTTGCAGCCTGCTGGCTCACCCCTCGTCCCGGGCAGACTCCCATGGCCGACCGCCGCGCCGAGCTCGAGCACGCGCTGAGTGGTCGTTATCTGCTCGAGCGAGAGCTCGGGCGGGGCGGCATGGCGATCGTTTGGCTGGTGCACGACCTCCACCACGACCGTCCCGTCGCCCTCAAAGTGCTCGACCCCGGGCTCGAGCAGTCACTCGGGGTCGAGCGGTTTCAGCGGGAGATCCGGCTGGCGGCCCGCCTGCAACATCCCCACATCCTGTCGGTGTACGACTCGGGCGAGAGCGCTGGTCTCCTCTGGTTCACGATGCCCTACGTCGAGGGCGAGTCCCTGCGCGATCGGCTCCGCCGTGACAAGACGCTGCCCCTCGAGCAGGCGTTGCGGATCACTCGCGAGGCGGCCCAGGCGCTGCAATACGCGCACGAGCACGGAGTGATCCATCGGGACGTGAAGCCCGAGAACATCCTCCTGACCCGGGACGGCAGCACGCTGGTGGCCGACTTCGGCATCGCTCGGCCGCTGGAGGCGAGTCCGGCGACAACCCAGCTGACCGTCGCCGGCCTCGTGATGGGCACGCCGAGCTACATGAGCCCCGAGCAGGCGACGGGCGCCACTGATGTCGACGGCCGCAGCGACATCTATTCGCTCGGCTGCGTGCTGCACGAAATGCTCACCGGCAGTCCGCCTTTCGTCGGTCCGACGGTGCAATCTGTCATCAGCCAGCATGTCACCCAGTCACCGCCGTCGATTACCGCATCCAACCGCACCGTCCCCCCGCCGATCGAGCGGGCCGTAGCCAAGGCCCTGGCGAAAACACCCGCGGATCGATTCCCCAGCGCGGCGGAGTTTGCTGTGGCGCTGCAACCGAGCGGGGCGGCGCGCGGCTTTCGGAAGCGTGAGCCGCGGGGCCTCGTCTTGGCGGGAGTGGGTGCACTGTTCGCTGCGGCACTCATCGGCGTGGACTCTACGGCACCCGCCACCGCCAAATGTCAGGCCAGACCCTGGCCACCCGTGGCACCACCCTGGCGTCCGGGTTCAATCGCAAGCTGAACCAGCTCACCTTCGGCGAGGGCGTGGAGGAGTGGCCGGCCTGGTCGCCTGACGGAAAGCGGTTGGCGTACGTCGCCGAGGGCAACGGATTCAAGCAGCTCTTCATTCGCACGCTGGCGACGGGGTCCGAGCAGCAAATCACGCGGGACCTGCGGGACCACATTCTCCCCACCTGGTCACCCGAGGGAGCGCGGCTTGCTTTCGTGCGGGCCCGGGCTGACTCGGGAGCCCTGGACCCCAGCGATCTCGACGGCTGGTTCTACGAGGGCGGAGACGTCTGGACCATCGATCTCGCATCCGACAGCGCGAGCAAGGTGGTAGATGGCGCCTTCGGACCCGCCTACAGCCCCGACGGAACCCGGCTGGCGGTGGACGCAAGCTGGGCCGGGCCGCAACGCATCTGGGTAGTGGACGCCAACGGTCGCAATCCCCGTCAGATCACCACCGACTCGAGTGAGGCGGTGATCCACGCGAAGCCGCAGTGGTCGCCCGACGGCACCAAGATCGTGTTCCGCCGAATCGAGAAGACCAAATCGGACATCGTGGTCGTGGATGTCGCCTCGCAGGCGATGACCCGGGTGACGGACGACAATGTGGTCGATCTGGATCCAGTCTGGTCGCGCGACGGGCACGAGATCTATTTCAGCTCGTATCGCGGCGGCAGCATCAATCTCTGGCGAATTCCGGTCGGAGCCGACGGCCGCCCTAGCGGCCCACCCGATCAGCTCACCACTGGCGCCGGCGAGGACGTGGAGCCGGCCATCGCGCCGGACGGGCAGCGTATTGCGTTCGGAGTCCGGGGAATCAACTCGGATATCTGGCGACTGCCGGTTTCGCCTGAAACCGGCCGTCCGACCGGTCAGCCGTCACCGGTTCTCGAGACAACGCGAGTCGAAAGCCGGGGAGCTTGGTCGCCCGACGGCCGGATGATCGCGTTCAATTCGGACCGGCTCGGGGAAATGAGCCTTTGGATCCGTAATCCGGCGGACGGGTCCGAGAGACAGATTACGCGGGGCCCCGGCGGCGACTATCAACCGAATTGGGCCCCCGACGGTCGGCGCATCGCGTTTTTCTCAGCCCGCGGCGGCAACACCGATATCTGGGCCGTCGATCTAGCCGACGGGAAGCTCACCCGGCTGACCGACAACCCAGCCCTCGATACCAACCCGTTCTATTCGCCAGATGGGAAGCAGATCGGGTTCATGTCGGACCGGACTGGGCGGTCCGAGGTGTGGCTCATGAACGCGGACGGTTCGAATCAGCGGCGGCTCGCGTCGGTAGGAACCTGGGGGCATTTCCTGCGGTGGACCAAAGACGGACGCGGGATCGTGTTCCGGTCGGAGAGCGCCGCACCGGTACAGGTGTATCGGGTGTCCGTTGCGGACGGAAGCCTGAGCCGCCTGCCCGACGTGTTGAGCGGCGGGCACATGTCGTTCTCGCCGGACGAGTCGATCATCCTCGATGTGCAGGGCCACAAGACGCTCTGGGCCTATCCAGTAACCGGCCCGGCGCCGTACAAGGTCTTTTCGTTCCCTGCCCCCGATGTGCGGATCGACTATCCGGTATGGTCGCCCGACGGCCGATGGGTCTTATTCGACCATGCGGCGCCGCGCGGCGGGGATCTGTGGATGCTGGAATTGGCTGGTGGCGGTTAGCTACTAGCTATTAGCTATCAGCCATCAGCTATCAGCCTTAGCTGGAGGTCGCCGGCGAGTGAATCACGCACGACGGCCGCCAGACGGCTGATCGCTGATAGCTGCTAACCGCTAGCCGCTAGCTACTGGCCAGCCTCCTCCTCCTCTTGCACCGACGCAATCGCTGCCTTCAGATCCGTCGCCAGCGTCCGCTCCCGCCGTAGCACTTCCACCAGCGCCTCGGCTTGCTTGATCTGGAAGGCCAGCGCACCGGCCCGCTCTATGACGTGATCTACGACGGTCCGCTGCGCCTGGAGCGACTCGACGGTCGAGCGAACGTCAACCGCCAAGGCCTCGGCGCGCGCGAGCCGCTGCTCCGCCCGCTCCAGCTGACGACGGCGTGACTCGAAGCCGTGGAGGGCATCCTCGGCGGCCTTGAACTGCGCCTGCGTGTCCTGCAGCAGCTCTCGGGTCTCCTCGACCTCCCGCCGCGCGGCGCCCAGCGCCTGTACGTGCTCCACGGCGCGCTCGGCCATGCCGAACACATGCTTCACCTGAGCCTCGAGCGCTTCCACCGCCCCCTGCCTCGCCAGAGTTTGCTCCAGCGCGCGGGCGGCCTCGGCCTGGGCCGACTCCCACTTGGCCAGCAGCTCCTCGAAGTGAGTGAGCTGGCGGTCGATGCTCTTCAAGGCGGTGGCCCGCGTCTCGAGCTCGCCCGAGACCCGCTCCAGCTGGCCCGAGCGGCCCTCCGCATCGGTCAGCGCGACGCCGATCGTGCGGGACACCTCCTCCAGCTGTTGGGCCACTGCGGCCGTCTCCTGCCGCAGGGTCGAGGCTCGAGTCAGATGCTCGGTCGCCCGGTCGAGGGCGCCCTGCCGCTGTTCGATCTCCTGGCCGAGCAGCCGGATCCGCTCCTCCAGCTCATCGAGCTGCTGGGTCCGCGCCTCGAGCGCCCGCACCGAGTCGTCGATCGACCCGATACGCTCCTCTGCCCGACCCACCGAGCTGGTCACCTCACCGATTACGTCGGATACGCGCTGAGCCTCATCCGCCTGGCGCGCCAGCTGGGTGAACCGGGACTCGGCGCCGTCCATCCGCGTGCGCAGGCTGTCGGTGCGAGCCTTGAGATCGGCGCTCTGGGTAGAGAGCTCAGCCAAACGGCTGTTCACCGTCTCGAGCAGCTCCCGCCGGGCCTCGATCTCCTCCATCGCGGCCTTGACCTGCTCGACCTCGTTGCGAATCCGCTCGACGGCAGGCTCCATCCCGCTCAGCTCCTTAGCCTGCGCCTGGACCTTGCGAGTCCAGATATCGGCATTGGCGAGCCAGGTCTGGGTCTCAGCGTGGGTCTCCCGCAGGCGAACCATCTCCTCGTATGCCAGCCGCATTTGCTCCAGCCCGTCCGCCATCATTTCGCTGGTGCCCTTGAGCGCGCCGAGCTGCTGGGTAACGTCGTCCACCTGAGGCTTCATCTCCTCGATCCGCTGCATCCGAGTCGAGACCTCGGCTGCCAGCGTCTCGAGCCGCTCGGCATCCTGTCCCATGATGCCGATGCGCCGCGCTTCGTCCGACAGCCGGACCAGCTCCGCGCCCAGGTGCGCGGCCTCGTCGGTCGCCGTCCGTACCTGAGCCTGCACCGCGGCGGCGCCTTGGCTGGCCGCGTCCAGGACGGCGAACCGGGCCTCGCACTCCTTGACCGCCCCTCTCAGGTCCGCGATCCGCTCGCTGACCGCGTGCAACCCGCGATTCTCCAGCTCGAAGCCCTCGCTGCTCTTCCGCATCTGCTCCCGCAGGTCAGTCAGCGCCTGACGAGCAGTGCGCTGTCCCTCGTCCAACTGCTGCTGGCCTTCCAGCAGCTCGTCGTTGCGGGCGATCACCTTGCCCTGCACCGCCTGGACCTCCGTGAGCTTCGACTCGATGGCGCCGAAGCGGCGGATCTGCTCTTCCTGGCGGCGGAGCCAAACGTCGAGCTCACGATCCAGGCGAGTAAGCTGCGAGATCTGGGTCGCCGCCCGGTCGACCGCCTCGCGCTGCTGCTCCAGCGTCGCCGCCTTATGGGCGACCTGGTCCGCCAGCGCCTTGAGCACCGCGAGCTGGTGCTGAACGTTGGGAATCGCATCGGTCGCGTGGGTCAGCGGCTCGAGCGCCCGCTCCACGCTCAGGACCCGCCGGGAGACTTCCTCCAGCCGGCTGGCGGCCGCCTGGTGGTCCTGATCGAAGGCCTCGAGTCGGGACGTCGTGTGACGATGGGCCTTCAAGGCGTCATCGTGCTGGGCGCGCATCCGGGCGACCCCATCCGCCAGGTCCATCAACTGGGTCCGAAGGGTGTCGGCATCGCCGCGGAGCGAGGTCATCGGACCCTCGAGTCCGAGAAACTTCTCCAGCTCGTCTCGAAGCAGGAGCGCCCGGTCCAGCTTGTCGCTTACCGCGCCGAGCTGATTCTGGATCCGCTGCACGCTGTCGTCCGCGTGTGCCAGTTGGGTCTCGGTGCGGACCTGTGTCTTCGCCACTCGCTCAGCCTGCTCCTCCGCCGCGGCGAACCTGGACGCGAGCTGCTCCACCCCGGCCAGCCGGCTCTCGACCGTAGCGAAGCGTTCCTCCATGGCCGCCAGCGCCTCTCCCGTCTCGGTGATGTTCGAGACCGCCCGGAGCTGCTCGGCCGCCTTTTCGGCCCGTGCAACCAAGGCCTCCAGCGCCGCATACTCCCGGGGATTCACGGCGGGTCGATCGGAACGTGACCCGGCGACACCGGCCGCCGCCTCATTGTCAGAGCGGCGTAGACCTTTCAGGAACGTGACCATGGCATTGACTCCGACGGGAAGCGCGCGGACGCGTGGTGAAGATTGGACTCAGGCTGGACTGGCGACCTGTCTGCAACGGGTATGCCCAGCGGTAACCCGACTGCCGTGAGTCGAGCAGACAGGCTCGCGCGGCCCAACTCCATGCGCGGGCTGGAGATGGTAAGGCGACGGCCGATCGGCCCGGAGCAACGCCTGAAGTGGCTATTGGGGGCAACGGATGGCGACGTGCCAAGGTACGGGCAGCTCGCGGCAATGCGATGAATGCGCAGCAACGGTGGCCGCACCGGTGAGCTGATCGAGACCACTACACCGATTGTGGGGCAGCACCTCGACCACGCCCAGCGGCTGCAGAAGAGGCTTACGAAGACCGCGTAGCCGGGCCGCCGGCGGCGGGAGCTCCTTCGAGTTCTTGCCGTACCAGGCCGATGAGAGCTTCGGGGGTGAACGGCTTCTGAATGAACGCCGCCTCGGGCGCAAGCAGTCCCCGCCGGGCGATCTCTCCATCCGGGTAACCGGAGGTGAAGATCACCCGGGTCGCGGGTGCCACGTCTGTAATGCGCGCGGCAACCTCAAGGCCGCTCATGCCGGGCAGGACCAGATCTATCAAGGCCAATCGAATGGGCCGATGGGCCCGATGCAGCAGGTCGAGCGCGTGGGTGCCGTTAGCGGCCTCCACCACAGTGTAACCTGCTCCCTCCAAGGCGCGCCGGGCGATCTGGCGAACTGCGTCGTCATCCTCCAGCACGAGGATCGGCTCGCCGGAGCCCA
>DATJGL010000086.1:0-5392 GCA_035495075.1 Gemmatimonadales bacterium | reverse complement strand
GCCGCTGACGGATAGCGGATAGCGGATAGCGGATAGCTCCGTGGATATCGAACGAATCCTTCAGACTCTCCCTCATCGCTACCCGTTTCTTCTCGTCGATCGCATCGTCGAAGTCGAGGGCACGACCCGTGTCGTCGGCCTCAAGAACGTCACGATCAACGAGCCCTTCTTTCAAGGTCACTTTCCAGGCCACCCCATCATGCCCGGGGTGCTGATCGTCGAGGCCATGGCACAAGCCGGCGGTTGCCTGATGATGGGGACGATGGAGCAACCCGATACTAAGGTGGTCTACTTCATGGGCCTGGACCGGGTCAGGTTCCGGCGCCCGGTAAGACCCGGCGACCAGCTTCGCCTGGAGGTGGAAGTTCTCCAGGTCCGCGGGCCGACCTGCCGGATGAAGGGCGTCGCGACTGTAGAGGGAAAGGTGGTCGCGGAGGCAGAGATGCTGGCTCAGGTGGTCGATCGGTGAGTCGTTTGCGGACGTCGTATGGCCCGACGGGGTGATACCCATCGCTTGCTGCGCTGGCTCTGGACCAGCCGGAGGCCGGAGGCTCGGCTCGCCCGGCTGGCACTGCTCCCGGCCGCGACATTGTACCGCGGTGCAATGGCGGTTCGCGCCGCGGGTTACCGGCGCGGCTGGCTCCGGGTTCGAGACCTTCCGGTTCCGGCCATCAGCGTCGGCAACCTCACTCTGGGAGGCTCGGGTAAGAGTGCCATCGCGGCGTGGGTGGCGCGGCACTACGTGGACAAGGGGCTCCGTCCCGCACTGATCCTCCCCGGCGGCACCTCCGCCGACGTCCTGGTCCAGCAGCACGCCGTGTCGTCGGCGATCGTGCTGGGCGGCCCCGATCCGATCGAGTCGGTCGAGCGCAGCATCGCAGGGGGGGCGCAGGTGGTCGTATTCGACGACGCGTACCAGCGGCTGGACGTTCACCGTGATCTCAACCTTGCGGTGGTGGCCGCCGAGACTGCCCGTGCGGTCCGCTGGGTGCTGCCAGCAGGCCCGTGGCGGGAAGGGTGGAAGGCCCTCGCCCGGGCTGATGGCGTGATCGTCACCCGAAAACGCGCCCCGCTCGATGCAGCCCAGGCACTGGT
Organism: Gemmatimonadales bacterium; assembly: GCA_035495075.1. Classification (GTDB taxonomy): domain Bacteria; phylum Gemmatimonadota; class Gemmatimonadetes; order Gemmatimonadales; family GWC2-71-9; genus DASQPE01. The sequence goes on along the minus strand of DATJGL010000086.1, from coordinate 4,297 downwards.
GCGGGAGATCGAGCGAAGCGTCCAGGGCCCTGTCGCCCTGGCCTATCTTGGCCTTCGCCACCTCGAGGGACTGGTGAGCGGCGATCGCCAGCCGGCGAGCGTGCTGGCCGGGAAGCGCGTCGTGGCTGCGTCCGGGATCGCCGACCCCGACGCGTTCGTCGCCCAGACCAAGGCCACGGGCGCCGCGGTTCAGGTCGCTACCTGGAAGGACCAGGTTGACTATCGCGATGAAGACGTCGCCTGGCTGGCCCATGCGGCCCGGCGGGCGGATCACGTCGTGATTACCGAAAAGGACGCCGTGAAGCTACGGGATCGGTGGCCCAACCGGGTTCCCGAGCCGCTGGTGGCCGTGCTCGAGCTGGCCTGGGAGGGCGGCGGGGATCTGATCGCCGCCGCGCTGGATGCCGCCGTGACCCCTGTGGACCGACTCTAACAGCCCGACCGGAGCCAACCGGAGAACCCATGACGACTGCGACTCCCCAGAGCGTCCCCATCATCCGCCCTGACAAAGATCACTTCCTTGCAGAGGAGAACCCGTTCGAGGCGATGATGTCGCGGTTCGATTTCGCCGCGCGCAAGCTCAACCTGGATCCCGGTCTCTACCAGGTCCTCCGGGCGCCCGAGAAGCAGATCATCGTCGCCGTGCCCTACCTGCGCGACAACGGCGAAGTGGAAGTCCTCACCGGCTACCGTGTGGTGCACAACCGCGCTCGCGGGCCGGCCAAGGGCGGCATCCGCTTCGACCTGGCCGTTACGCTCGACGAGGTGAAGGCGCTGGCGGCGTGGATGACCTGGAAATGTGCGGTAGTGAACATCCCCTTCGGGGGATCGAAAGGCGGCGTGGTGTGCGACCCGGGCCTTCTGTCCAACGTCGAGCTGGAGCGCATCACCCGCCGGTATACCTCTGCGATCATCGAGACGCTGGGCCCCGACTCCGACGTGCCCGCGCCGGACGTGAATACCAACGAGCGGATCATGGCGTGGGTCATGGACACCTACTCCATGCACGTGCGTCACACGGTCACTGCGGTCGTGACCGGCAAGCCAGTGGAGATGGGGGGGTCGCTGGGCCGTCGTGAAGCCACCGGACGCGGGTGCATGATCGTGACCCGCGAGGCGCTGAGAAAGCTCAAAATGCCGGTCGAGGGGACCCGCGTCGTCGTGCAGGGGTTTGGCAACGTAGGGTCGATCGCGGCGCAGTTCATGGAAGAGCAGGGCATGAAGGTCGTGGCGGTGAGCGATAAGGCCGGCGGGCTCTACGATCCCAAGGGACTCAAGGTGCGGGAGCTCCAGCAGCACGTTCGGCAGCACCGGCTTCTCAGCACGTACCAAAACGCGGAGCATGTAACCAACGAGGAGCTGCTTACCCTCGACTGCGACGTGCTGGTGCCGGCCGCGCTCGAGAACGTGATCAACAGCCACAACGCGGGCGCCATCAAGGCCCGGATCATCTGCGAGGGCGCGAACGGACCCACCAGCGCCAACGCGGACCGGATCCTGGAAGAGAAGGGTGTGTTCGTCATCCCGGACATTCTCGCCAACGCCGGGGGTGTCACGGTGAGCTACTTCGAATGGGTGCAGGATCGGGGCGGGTATTTCTGGGACGAGGATACGGTAAACCAGCGACTCGAGCGTATCATGGTGCGCTCGTTCGAGGATGTCGCCGCCATGGCCGGAAAACACAGCCTCAACCTCCGGATCGCCGCGTACATGGTAGCCATCGACAGAGTGGCGGCGGTGCACCGGCTGCGCGGCATGTACGCGTGACCGGATCTGCGTAAACAGTGAACGGTAAACGGTGAACGGGGGGTCCCGGTAACGGGAACTCCTGTTCACCGTTCACTGTTCACCGTTCACGCCGTTTGTCTATGGACATCGCCCTGCTTGCCGTCGGCCGGCTGCGTCCGTATTACCGCGCGGCGTGCGACGACTACCTTCGGCGCCTGTCGCGTTACGCCCGCGTAAGCGAGCGTGAGGTGAGAGAAACCTCGACCGGCTCGGCAGCCGTAGGGCAACGGGCCGACGACGCTGCGCTCCTGGCCAAGGCGCCGGAGCGGGCTACGCTGGTTGCCTTGGCGCGCGGAGGCAGCCCCTGGAGCAGTCGAGACCTGGCACGCCGAGTGGAACGCTGGCGGGAGTCCGGAAAGCCGGTCGCCCTGGTGATCGGAGGATCCTGGGGACTCGGTCCCACCGTCCTGGACCTGGCCGACGTCGCCTGGAGCCTCGGACCCCTGACCCTGCCGCACGAGCTGGCGCGGGTGGTCGTGCTGGAGCAGCTGTACCGGGCGTTCACGATGCTGGAGGGACATCCGTACCACAAAGGGGCGGGGAGCCGATAGTCGACCCGCGATCCCAGTCGAGCGAGCAGCTAACGGCCAATGGCTAACGGCTAACCGCTAATGTCCGAATGGTTCAAGCAGTGGTTCGGCGAGGAGTATCTCCAGCTCTATGCCCATCGTGACGAGGCGGAGGCTGATCGAGCCGTCAAGCTGCTCCAAAGGGTGTTGCCGTGGCAAGCCGGATGGCGGGTTCTGGATGTTGGCTGCGGCGCGGGTCGCCACGCGCGGGCGCTCGAGGCTGCCGGCGCTCGCTGTTTCGGCCTGGATCTGTCAGCCAGCCTGCTCCAACGCGCTCGCCAGGTGACTACCGCTCCTCTCATTCGGGCCGACATGCGAGCGCTGCCGATCCGACCCCGCTCGATGGATCTCACCGTCAATCTCTTCACCAGCTTCGGCTATTTCGAGCACGACAACGAACATGCGGCGGCATTGAAGGAGATGGCTTCGACCGTCCGGAGGGGCGGCTGGTTCGTGCTCGACTTCCTCCACGCGTCGACCGTACGGAGCGGCCTGGTTCCGGGTCCTCGGCCTCTTGGCTCTGGCACCACCGGCGAACGGCGGCTGTCGCGGGACGGCCGTTTCGTGTGCAAGATCGTCAAGCTGGCCGACGGCCGGCACCTCGAGGAGCGCGTCCGCCTGTTCGCTCCGGGAGAGCTGGAAGCACTCCTTGGTGGCGCCGGGGTTCGAGTCGCGCATGAATTCGGGGATTACGACGGCGGGCCACTCAAGCCGGGAGCGCCTCGCACGTTGTTGATCGGCCAGGTGACATGACCCTTCGCATCGTGGCCACGCCGCTCGCGACGTCGGTCGTTTCTCCGGAGCAGCGATCCGGTGGCTTCGACCCGGCGCTGCTGCCCGCGGTGCTTCCGGCCCCCGGACGGGACGACCTCAAGGACCGGCTTACCGAAAGCGGCGTGTTGGTCGTAACCACCGGACAGCAGCCGGCTCTATTCACCGGGCCTTTCTTCACCATTCACAAGGCCCTGTCGGCGGCGGCGCTCGCCGCGGTGCTGGAACGGCGCTGGGGGCGCACCGTCATCCCCCTATTCTGGGTAGCGGGTGACGATCACGACTTTACCGAAGCCAGTCACGTCGAATGGCTGGGTGCCGACGGAAACGTGACCGGAGCCCGGCTTCCACCGAGAGCGCCCGACGCCGCCCTCACGCCGATGTACCGGGAGCCGCTTGGGCCCTCGGTGAATGATGCGGTCGCCGCCCTCGAGCGAGACCTCGCGCCGTCCGAGTTCCGCGAAGCGACCCTCGACTGGATTCGGCGATACTTCCGGCCTAACGCCACCGTGGCTTCGAGCTATGCAGGAGCACTGGCCGAGCTGCTGGCCCCCTACGGCGTGTTGGTCTTCGACAGCACTCACCCGGCCGTGAAGCGAGCCGCTGTGCCACTCATGCTGCGCGCGCTTCGCGACGCCCCCGAGCTCGAAGCTGAGCTGGCCGCGCGAGTGGATTCCCTCAGCGCCGAAGGCGCGGACTCCGGCGTCGCGGTCGGAGTTGGGGCGACCCTCGTCATGCTGGAATGTCGCTTGGGGCGCGATCGGCTGATGCACCATGGCGCACGGTTCAGCACCCGTCGCGGCAAGGTCGAATACACGCTGAGCGATCTGGAGGCGCTTGCCGCGCGAGAGCCAGAGCGGTTCTCGCCCAACGTGCTGCTTCGTCCGGTCATCGAAAGTGCCGTGCTTCCCACGGTGGCCTACCTCGCCGGACCGGGAGAACTGCGTTATCTGCCCATGACCGTGCCGGTTTATCGCCGGCTGGAGGTCGCTCGTCAACAACCGCTGCCCCGCTGGTCAGGAGTCATTCTGGAACCGCGAGTGGACCGGGTGCTGGACAAATTCGGGGTCGGGCTCGATGAGCTGATGCAGCCACCCGGCCCCCTGGAGGCTCGGCTGGTGCGGTCACGCGTGCCCGAGGCGGCACTCGCGGCGCTGGCGACCCTACGC
>DATJGL010000085.1:0-2240 GCA_035495075.1 Gemmatimonadales bacterium | reverse complement strand
GGAGAAGAAGAGAAGATGGAGCGGGAGACCGCGAAGATCCTCGGCACGCTGCGGAACGGTGAGGTGGAGGCGGCGCCGATGAAAATCAGCGCTCACTGCAACCGGGTCGCGACCGTGGATGGCCACTTGGAGACCGTTTCGGTGGGACTTGGGCGACGCGTGACGCCCGAACAAGCCATGACCGTGCTGCGGGATTTCCGGGGACCGAAGAAGGTTCAGGAACTGCCGTCGTCGCCGCCCTCGCCCATCGTGCTCGATCCTCGCCCGGATCACCCGCAGACTCGGCTCGACCTCGAGCGGGGGAACGGCATGTCGATCAGCGTGGGCCGGGTGCGCCAGTGCCCCCTGCTCGATCTCCGTCTCGTGCTGCTGAGCCACAACACGATTCGTGGCGCCGCCGGTGCCGCGGTACAGATCGCGGAGCTGCTCGTGGCGGAAGGCCACGTGCAATGAGTAGCCCATGATCGTCTGCAAGTTCGGCGGCACGTCGGTGCAGGATGCCCCTGCGATTCGCCGCCTGGCCGAGATAATCCGCGATCGTCTGCCTGAGCGCCCGCTGCTGGTCGTCTCAGCACTGGGAGGCGTGACCGACGAGCTGCTGGCGATTGCCCGGCTCGCCGGTGTCGGAGGTAACGAACCGAGGCGCCGCCTGGCCGCTCTCGTTGCCCGCCACGAGGCGACTGCGCGGGAGCTGCCGGGCGGGGAGGCCGCGCTCGACGACATCCGGTTGGAGGCGGACGGTCTAGCGCAAGAGCTGGCCGCGCTCGCCGGACGACGCATCATGCCGCGGGAGATCGACTCCGTGGCAAGCCGAGGCGAGGTCTGGAGCTCGCGCCTGATCGCGGCGTCCCTCGCCGGTACCGATGTGCGGGCGGAGTGGGTGGACGTGAGGCCCATCATGGTCACGGACGACCGGTTCGGGCGCGCGACGCCCTACGTGCAGGTGCTCAACAGTCGGGCACGCCAACAGGTCTGCCCGATCCTCGAGCGAGGAGTCGTGCCGGTGACGCAGGGATTCATCGGCGCCACAGCCACAGGAGTGCCGACTACCTTCGGCCGCGGCGGCTCCGACTTCAGCGCGTCGCTCCTGGGCGCCGCCCTCAGAGCCTCGAGGGTGGAGATCTGGACCGACGTGGACGGGCTCATGACCGCGGACCCTCGAGTGGTTCCTTCCGCCCGGACGCTTACGGTCGCGAGCTACGAGGAAGCCGCCGAGCTGGCCACCTTCGGGGCCAGGGTACTCCATCCGGCTACGGCGGTGCCCCTGGTTCGGGAAGGCATTCCCATCATCGTGCTCAACTCCCGGCGGCCTGACCGCCCGGGCACCACGATCGAGCCGAGCGCCGAGGTCGAGAGACTGGGCGACTCGCCGATTCGGTCGATCTCGTGGAAGAAGGGGATCACGGTCATCAACATCCGCGCCCCCCGCATGCTCGGTGCATACGGCTTTCTGCGCCAGCTCTTCGAGGTGTTCGAACGGCATGAGGTCGTGGTGGACGTGCTCGCGAGCAGCGAGGTGAGCGTGTCGCTGACGATCGAAGACCCGAGCCACCTCGACCGGGTTCAGCGCGAGCTGGAAGACCTGGGTGAGATCTGGATGGACCAGGGCCGGGCGATCGTCGCGGTCGTCGGCATCGGGCTCAAGACGACGCCCGGCCTCGCGGCCCGGGTGTTCGGGGCCGTGAAGGGCACCTGCGTCGAGGTCATCTCGCAGGGCGCTTCGGCGATCAACATGACGTTCATCGTACAGGAAAGGGATGGGCCGGAGGTCGTACGCCAACTGCACCAGGAGTTCTTCGGAACCTCCTGACTGGATGTGTGCTGCCCGGCAGCGAAGAAAGCTGTTATCGTGTAGCCCATGCTGACCGCAGCCATCGCGCTGGCGCTCGCGTCCTCCAGCGCCCCCCCGCTCCCTTCCAGCACCGATACCACCCGCTACACCGTTCTCATTGCCGCGCGCCCGGCCGGCACCCAGCTGAGCTGGGCTGACGCCGACGGCACCCTCCACTACGCATTCGAGTTCAACGACCGCGGCCGCGGATCCAAGGTCACTGAGCGAGTCGTCCTGGACGGCGATGGGTTGCCGACGCTGGTCGAGGTAACCGGCAACGACTACCTCAAGAACCCGGTGGATGAGCGATTCGCCAGGCAAGCCGGCAAGGCCGTCTGGCACAGCTCGTCTGAATCGGACAGCTCCACCACACCCGGATTTTACACCAGCGTGGACGGGGCTCCGGAGG
>DATJGL010000084.1:0-7764 GCA_035495075.1 Gemmatimonadales bacterium | reverse complement strand
AGCGGGCGGATGCTACGTCGGGGAACGGTCTCACGTACACCTCGGAGGTGCCGGATTCGTCCGATTCGTACGCGAGCCATCGCCCGTCGGGTGAGAGCGCAGGGCTCACCTCTCGCGCCGGCGAGTTGAGCAGTGGTACCAAGGTCGTGTCCCCTCGCTTCATCGCGAAGATGTCGCCGTTCCCGACTTCGCCCACGCTCCGGCGGAGCAAAATCCAGCGGCCGTCGTGCGACTCGATCACATGCACAAAGTTGTAGGGCGAAAACATTGAGAGCGGTCGGGGAGCACCCGTTCCGTCCGCGCGGGCTTCGGCGGCGTAGCCGGCGCCGGAGCCGCGGTCGGTGAGGTAGAGGAGCGAGCGGCCATCCGCGGCCCACGAAGCACGAAAGTGGGCGCTGTCTCCGAAGGTCACGCGAGAGAACGGGCCGCCGGGCAGCTGCTTGACCCAGACATCCGTGGCCGCACCTCGAACGAGGCTCACGGCCAGGGTCTTGCCATCCTTCGAAAGGGCAACCGACTGAATGGTCCCCTGCGGGTCCCATGTGGCGTCCACTGGAGCGGCAACACCGTCGCGAGTCACCCACATTGCACGGGTGGATCCGGACGACCCGCCCGACGCATATACCAGGGTACCGTTGGCGGAGACCGCCAGATTCACCTCGAATGGGCTCGACCTCAGGCCTTCGAGCAGTGCTACAGGAGAGCCCTTCAACTCCACTTTGACGGGGTCGAAGGGAACTGCGAGCAGCTTCCCGTCTGCGGTGACCACCAGGAGGTGGCCGGAGGCGGCATAACGGGCATAGATGCCCCGCATCAGGGGCCGGGCCTGGCCGCCCGGCAGCGTCATTCCCATGATGTCGAACTCGCTGGGAGTCTGCCCTGCGCGGCGGAGTCGGAAGACCAGGCCCCGACCCCCCGGCAGCACATTTGGCCACTCAGTGCCGATGTCCCGTCGCTCCCGGGAGAACTTGTACAGCGGCTCCAAAGGACCGCCGGTTGCCCGGATGCGGGCCAGTCCCGAATCGACCTCGATGTAGACGTATCCGTCTGTCCCCCAGTCGCCTCCCGATGAATTGATGCTGTCGGAAAGGGTGAGTGGCGGTCCGCCCTCGAGGGAAAGGATCCGGACCGTGCGCCCGTTCCGGATGAAGCCAAGCTGGCGGCCGTCCGGCGAAAAGAATGGGCTTACCACACCTTCGGTGCCGGGGATCGGCGTGGGCCGAAGCTTGTCATGGTCGCGGAGCCAGAGGCGGGTGCCGCCCTCGGCGGGACCGATATACACCAGCTTCGTGCCATCCGGAGAGATGGCGATGTTGCTCGCCGTGGGCGACGGGCGGAGGGCCTCAGCCGGTCGAAGCAGCAGACTGAATCGGTTGACCATTGGAGCCGGCTTCGGCCGGAACCAGCTCCAGAGCGCGGCCGCCGTGGCGATCGCGGCGACGGCCACTGCCACCGCTGTCACCCAGCTCGAAGCCCTCGCTCGAGTTGGTATCGGGGCGGCGGGTGTGGCAACCGTTGGAGCAGTCGCCGGTGCCGTGTAGGTCGGTGTGGCGAGTGCCTCCGCGAATTCGGACGCCGTGCCGAACCGGTCGGCCGGCAGCTTCTCCAGCGCGGTGAGTACGGCGGCCTCGATGTGCGGCGGGATGGTGTGCCGTTGTGGAAGGAGGGGCCGCGGGCTTTCGGTCACGACTCGTGCGACGATCGCCTGGGCGGTACTGCCGGTGAACGGCGGGTCGCCCGTCAACATCTCATAAAGCACCGCGCCCAGAGCATACACGTCGGAGCGGGCGGTGATCTCACGCTCGCCCATCGCCTGCTCGGGACTCATGTAGTGCGGCGTGCCGAGCGACATGCCCGTCTCGGTCATCCGGTCGCCGCTCGCCTTGCTCGCTGCCAGCGCGATCCCGAAATCCGCCACCATCGCCTGCCCGTCGTGCAGCAGGATGTTCTCCGGCTTGATGTCGCGGTGCACGACTCCGTGCCGGTGGGCGTAGTCGAGCGCCGACGCGACCTCGGTGGCGATCCGGACCGCCTCGGCGACGGGCAACTGCTTCTCGCGGTTGAGCCGAGTGCGGAGGGTTTCGCCCTCGACGAAGGGCATCACGTAAAAGAGGAAGGAATCAGCCTCGCCGGAGTCGAACAGCGGGAGGATGTGCGAGTGCTGGAGATTGGCCGTGAGCTTGATCTCGCCCAGAAACCGCTCCGCCCCGATCACCGCGGACAACTCAGGCCGGAGCACCTTCACGGCGACTCGCCGAGCGTGTCGGACATCCTGGGCGAGGTACACTGTCGCCATCCCACCGGCGCCGAGCTCCCGGTCGAGTTGGTAGCGGCCGGCAAGAGCGGTCTGGAGCTTCGTGAGAAGGAGCTCGGGCATGGGTAGTCTGGGTTAGGGGACGCAGGAAGATGGAGGGGAAGCCAAGGTTTGGCCAGTTCGTCCGCGCTAGTCGCGGAGACGCATGAGCGTGACGAAGGGCGGGTATTCGTGCAGGATGCGGAACTCGGGGGTCGTGTGGAAGTCGTAGTACACGCCCCCGGCCCGCCACCGCTGCCCGGTGGCGACGGCCTGCTCGAGTAATTGAACGGCCCGGGCCCGATCGCCCGCCAGTGCGGCGAGCCGGGCCCGCGACCATAGCGCCGCCGGCCGATCGTACACTCGCTGCCAATTCGTCAGGACCTTGGTGAGACTGTCCGCGACGCCGGCGTGGCCGGCCTGTGCGGCAGCGACGGCGAGGCTCCCCACTACCTCGACATTGTTTGGTTGATCGACTGCGAGGTGCGCGAGGCTCGATTCCGCGTCGGCATACCGTCCGTTCGCCATCAACGCCGCACCCAGTGTCTGACGGCTCCGGTAATTGGTATCCACGGCTGCGCGCTGAACCAGTTGCAGAAACCGCGGCGCCAAGGCCCGGGCGGCATCGTCGTGTCCGTGGGTTATCAGCTCATCGTACGCCCAGTGAGCCATTCCGCCGCGGACTCGAATGCTGAGTCCTTCCGACTCCGCTTGATCGAGCTGCTTTTCGACCTCCTTCTCGCGGCCGAGCGCTCCCAACGCGATCATCTGGTCCGTGCGGGCGATCCAGTCGTCCGGCACCCGGCGCAAGCCAGTCTCGGCCTCCCGAAGCGCGCGGTCGTAGTCGCCGAGCAGATGGTAGGCCGCCGCCTTGAGCTCCCAGTAGGTGTTGGTGGCGAGGCTCGCGCCGCGCGTTGGATCGACCAGCTCCAATGCAGCTAGTGCAGCGTGAGGGTGCTGGGTCTCGACTGCGATGCGGGCGGTGAGAAGTGGGATCTCGGTCGAGCCGGGCGAAGCCTTTGCTACCGCCTGAGCGGTGCGGAGCTGCTGGTTCGGGTCGCCGGTTATCACCGCCTCCACGAAGTCGAGCATACCGCTTTCGGTCGGCCCGAGCCTGGCCCGCTGGCGCTCTGCCGTGCGGGCAAGCGTGTCGGCGCGCTCGTATTCCTGGTTCTCCGTCCGCACGTAAGCCTCGAAGACCATCGGAGCGGCCCAGGTGCTGTCGAGCTCACGAGCGCGGCGGAGGTGCTCGAACACGGGCCGATAGTCGGCCGTGAGGTAGCTGTCGATCGCCCGCATCAGCTCCTGATAGGCCTCGTAGCTCGGCGGCGTGCCCAGCGCCACGGTCCAGCTGCCCCGGGTCGTGTCCACCACGGCCGCGAGCGCTGCCATCGTACGCTCGCGCACCTGCTCGATGAGAGCGTTGTAGTCTCCCGCCGGCCCGCTCACCGGGTCCACTGCGTGGAGAATGCGTCCCGATGCCACGGCGACGATCCTGGCCTGAACCCGGACGGTATCGCGATCGCGGTACAACGAGCCGGCGATCACGGTCCCGGCGCCGGTCTCCTGGGCCAGCGCGCGGGCGAAGTCTGCGGTGCGAAGCAGGCGCGGCGTGCGCTCGACCACCTTGCTGGTAATCGCCGCGGTTCGCGCATCTACGACGTCCACTGTCCCGGTGCGGGCCAGCCCCTGAGCAATCCAGTCCGCCGTCATGTTGCCGAGAAACGCGAGGGAGGAGTCTCCCGTCTCGTTCTCGAACGGCGCAACCAGCACGCGGCCGGGGTCAAGCCGCGCCGGCCCGCGCGTGAGGATGGTGAAGAGCGCAGCCCGCGAGCTGCGTGGAACGAAGGTCATCGCTCCGGCCCCGAGCAGGAGCAGGAGCGCTAACGCGCCGGCCGCCAGTTGCCACCGGGTGAACCGCGGCCGACGAGGCGGCTCCAGCGGGCGAATGCCGGAGATGGTCGTACCCCCCGGCGTGTGGGCGGCCTGAAGGGCCTGCACGATTGCCGATGCGGTCTCCGGCCGCGCCTCCGGATCCTTCTCGAGGCAGCTCGCCACCACCTGCGCCACTTGGGGCGGAACGTCCGGGCGTTTCGTGATCAGCGGCGGCGCCTGCTCGACCAGGTGCGCCGCGAGAATCGCGCGGGGGGACGCAGCGCGGAAGGGAGGCTCTCCAGCGAGGATTTCGTACGCCACCACGCCGAACGCGTAGAGATCGGCCCGCTGGTCGAGCGATGGATCGCCGGCGATCTGCTCCGGTGCCATGTACTGAGGGGTGCCGACCGCGAGACCCACCGTCGTGATCGCTCCGTCCTCGCCCGCCGCCATCGGCTTGGCGACGCCGAAGTCGGTCACGAGTGCCGCATCATCGGTGAGGAGGATGTTCTCCGGCTTGATGTCGCGGTGCACCACACCGTGGCGGTGGGCATAAGCCAGCGCCTGTGCTACGTCCTGAAGCACGCTCAGGGCGTCGGGGACCGAAAGCCGGCGTTCGCGCGCCAGCCTCGCCCGCAGGGATTCCCCCTCGACGTACGGCATGGTGAACCAGAGCTGGCCGGCCGCCTCTCCCGAATCGAGCACGGTGAGGATGTGCGGGTGTTGGAGTCGGGCGGCGAAGCGGATCTCGCGCTGGAATCGGTCGGGGCCGAGGACGGCCGCCAGCTCCGGCAGAAGGATCTTGAGAGCCACCGGCCGGGAGTGCTTCAGGTCCTGAGCCAGATAGACGGTGGCCATGCCGCCGCGTCCGAGTTCGCGCTCGATGACGTACCGGTCGCGGAGGGCTTCGGCGAGTTGGGTCGGGATATCAGCCACCGGGTGGCCTGCGCCGTGGGTCGCTACAAAATCTGCTCGACGTGCATTTCCGTCGCCACCGTCGCGGGCGACCCGGGCGGGGGAGGGGCGTTCGGGCTACTTTTCCGGTTCAACCTCGTCATATGCTCACCACCGACGCCGAACGCATCGCGGCCGAGCTCAGCGACCGCTACACCATCGAGGGCGTCCTCGGCCAGGGTTCATCGGCCGTGGTGTTCCTTGCACTCGACCGTCGCCATCAGCGCCGAGTCGCGCTCAAGGTGCTGTCGGCCGAGCTCGGCGAGGAACTGGGCACCGAACGATTCCAGCGGGAGATCCTTACGCTGGCCCGCCTGCAGCATCCTCATATCCTCCCCCTCTTCGATTCGGGCGTTGCCGCCGGCCGGCTCTGGTTCACCATGCCTTTCGTTGAGGCCGGATCGCTCCGCGACCGGCTCAAGGCGCGGGGCCGATTGAGCCAGACCGAAGCGACGCAACTTGCCACCGAGCTGGGCGAAGCCCTCGCGTACGCGCATGCGCAGGGGGTGATCCACCGCGACATCAAACCCGAGAACATCATGTTCTCGGTCGAGGGCCACGCCCTGCTGGCGGACTTCGGGCTGGCGCGCGCGACGGACCAGCAGATCGCGCCTTCGGTGACCGCAGCGGGGATCGCGGTTGGCACGCCGCTCTACATGAGTCCGGAGGAGGCGAGCGGCGAGGGGCGCGCCGACGCGCGGGGTGATGTGTATAGCATGGGCGCCGTGGTGTACGAGGTGCTGACCGGCGAGCCCCCGTTTGGAGGGACCAACGCGCGCGCCGTGATGATGCGGCGCCTGGCCGAGCCACCCCCGTCGGCCCGCGCGCTGCGGCCGGAGCTGTCGAAGGCGCTGGACGCCGCGCTGCTCAAGGCCCTGGCGCGCCATCCTGACCAGCGGTTCGCGACCCCGGCGGAATTCGCGTCGGCGCTGGCGGACGCCAAGGGGGCAGCCGGTTCGAGGTTCCGGCGTTGGGGCGGGGTTGCTGCTCTGATCGGCCTTGGTTTGGCGGCGATCGGAGTTCTCGTGTGGCGCTTCATGCACACGCCCGCGCCGGTCGCGACCTCGACGGTGCCGACTCTCGCCGTGCTTCCCTTCAAGAACCTGGGCCCCGCGGATGACCAGTATTTCGCCGACGGGCTCACCGAGGAAATCACCAGTCGGCTGGCCGGGCTCTCGGGGCTCCGCGTCATCTCGCGCACCAGCGCGGACCAGTATCGCAATGCGACGAAGCCGCTGCGCGACATCGGCCGGGAGCTTGGCGCAGCCTACGTGCTTGAGGGAAGCGTCCGGTGGGAACGAGCGCCGGACTCGCGGGGTCGGGTGCGAGTCACGCCCCAGCTGATCCGGGTAGCGGACGACAGCCACCTGTGGGCCGACGCCTACGACGCCGAGCTGACCCGGATCTTCGCCCTGCAGGCGAGCATCGCCGAGCAGGTGACCCATGCCCTGGACCTGGCTCTCCGGCCGCCGGAGCGGACCGCGCTGGCGGAGGGGGGCACGGCCGACGCGGAGGCGTACGACTACTACCTCCAAGGCAACGACTACCTCGGCCGAGGCAACGCAAGGGCAACACTCGCGGCGGCGGCGGGGCTCTATGAAAAGGCGGTGAGCCGCGATCCGCGGTTTGCCCTCGCCTTCGCACGACTTTCCAACGCGCGCAGTCAGATGTACTGGTACCATCACGAGGCTCGAACGCCGGCGCTGATCGCCCTGGCAAAGCGGGCGGCCGATTCAGCGCTCGCGCTCGTCCCCGGCCTTCCGGAGGGGCATACCGCGCTGGGGTACTACCACTACCGGGGCTTCCGGGACTACGCCCGGGCTCTGGAACATTTCGAGCGGGCGCGCCGGCGCCAACCCCACAATGTGGAGCTGCTCGCCGGGATCGGATATGTCGAGCGACGTCGCGGCCGCTGGGACGAGGCCATTGCGGCGTTCGCCGAGGCCGCCCGCTCGGACCCGCGCTCCAACGTCCGCGCGTTCGATCTCGGCACGTCGCTGAACGCTGTCCGTCGGTTCGCCGAGGCCGAGCGCGAGCTGGACCGAGCGATTACCTTGGCGCCCGACTGGGCCAGTCCTTACGGGGAAAAGGCGCAGCTAGTGCTCATCGCGCGCGGCGACGTTGCCGGCGCGCGTGCTGTGATTCGGCAAGCATTGGACAGGATCGGGCTTGGGCCGCTGAGCCGTTCCGTGTTCTCCAGCGACCAGATTGTGGGGCCGCTCTTCAGTTCTGATAGCGCATCCGGGTTGCTGATCGACTCCCTCCGGCTCCAGGGCTTCGCTGGCGACACGATGCACTATTACTTCCTCAAAACGGAGAGCGCCTGGTTCCGGCAGCGCGCGGCAGTGGGGCGGGCGTATGCCGATTCGCTCCGCAGCTTGCTGGAGCGAGCGCTCCGTACCGAACCCGAAGACCCCTACACCTTTCACCGGCTCGGCTTTGCATATGCCGCGCTCGGCCGCAAGGCCGACGCAGTCCGCGCGGCCCGACGGGCGGTCGAATTGATGCCGGCCTCCCGGGATGCCCTGATCGGGCCGTACTTCGCAGTTGGGCTCGCGCGTACCTACATGATGGTGGGCGAGCCCGATCGGGCGGTCGAGACCTTGGCGCCGCTGCTCGAGATTCCATCGCCGATCACGCGC
>DATJGL010000083.1:0-6646 GCA_035495075.1 Gemmatimonadales bacterium | reverse complement strand
CGGGCACGGCCGAGTCGTCGTGGGAATGGTCGGCGCCGTCATGGTGATGGTCGGCGTCTTCCTCATCGTGGTGGTCGGCCTCGCCGGCGCTATGCACGTGCCCCTCAGCCCGATCGTGCAGCTCATCCCTCAGCGTTTCGTTGGAAACGCCGGCGGCGTGCTCGAAGACGAGCTTCCCACCATGATGTCCGGTGTCGGCGAGGAATCCGAGGCCGATCAGAGACAGGGCAAACGTAGCGATCCGCTCGCCCTGCCCCATCCGACGTTCCCGCCAAAGACGCCACAGCAACACCACCGCAAAGATGCCCAGAGTGTAGAGGGCGAGGTGCTCGTGCTCCTCCATCAGGTGGTGGATGGCGTTCCCGTGGTCGATGATGCCTTTCGTCTTGAGTCCGGCGAGCACGGCGGCGCCGGCGCCGAGGCTGCCGATGAGCAGGAGGACCAGGCCGGTCCGGCGTAGCGCCTCGTTCTTCCGCACCAATCCGATGAAATCGAACATCACGGCGATCGGAAGCAGGGCGACGGGCAATGCCACGAGCATCGCATGTATTCGGGGCCAGTCGTAGCCGACCATCGGGGCTCCGGAAAAGGGCGTGAGCGGTGAACGGTAAACAGCGCCTAGTGTAGCTCCAAGGGGACCGGGGGATCGAAGGAGTAGTCGTAAAATCCCTTCCCGGTTTTCCGGCCGTGGAGCCCCGCCAGCGCCATGCGGCGGAGCAAGGGAGGCGCGGCGTAGCGGCTCTCGCGGTACTCATCGAACATGATCTCCGCGATCCGCACCGTCGTGTCGATGCCGACAAAATCGAGCAGTGTAAACGGCCCCATCGGGTAGCCGCATCCGAGCCGCATAGCGAGGTCAAGGTCGGTGACGGTTCCTACACCGCGCTCGAGCGCCCGCACGGCGTCCAGGAGGTAGGGGATCAGCAGAAGGTTGACCAGAAAGCCGGGCGTGTCCCTGGCTATCACGGCTTCCTTGCCCAGGCTCCGGGCGAAGGCAAGGCTTCGGTCCAGGGTCTCGCGGCTAGTCAGGAGCCCACGGACGACCTCCAGCAGCGGCATGAGCGGTACCGGATTGAAGAAGTGCAGACCCACGAATCGGTCTGCTCTTCCCGTCGCGGCGGCCATAGCGCCGATGGTGAGGCTCGACGTGTTCGAAGCGAAGATCGTGTGGGCGGGGCATCGGCCGTCGAGCTCGCGCCACAATCGGTTCTTGAGCTCCAGCTCTTCGGGCACCGCTTCGATAACGAGATCGCAATCGACCAGCGCTGACAGCTCGGTCGTGAAAGTGAGCCGCGCCAACGCAGCATCCCTCTCGGCTCCCGAGAGCTTCTTCTTCTCGACGAGCTTGGCCGTTGATTTTTCGATGGCGGCCCGGCCTTTGGTCAGCGGCGCTGTTTCGACCTCCCGTACGATGGTCGTGTAACCCGAAGTTGCCGCTACCTGGGCGATCCCGCTTCCCATCAGGCCGCAACCGAGCACGCCGACCTTTCGGATCTCAGGAGCCATTGGTGCCTCGTCGCGGACCGCTCGGCCGAGGCCGGGTCGGAGACTCGAGCGACCGGCGGACTTCACCCAGGATGATCTCGAGGATTCCGGAACCTCGCGCGGGGAGCTGATGTACCGGCTTGATCCCTCCGGTTTCCAGACTGTCGAGGACGCGCTCGAGTCCGAGCAGCACGCGCGCCGGCACTGGGCGGTAGCGCCGGAGAGTGGCGTAACCGACACCCACAGCCATCGGCAACGGAAGCAGGGCGATGGGCAGAAAAGCGCTCAACGCCACCAGTGCCGTCGCGGCACCAGCACCCAAGGTCAATGCAGTTGCGCTTCCGCCGACATATGCGCTTCTGATGGGGCGTACGCTGGCGCGAAGGGCGACGTGGCAGAAGTCGGCCTCGAGCGGGGTGATGGTCGCGGTGACGAGCTCTGCCTTGGACAGCATGAACGGACGCGACCCTGAGCCAAGGGCAGCGCTGGACTTGCGGATCGCCGCGGAAATTCCCCGGAGCGGCTCCCAACTGATGCGGCCCGGCTGCTGGCGCTGGACGGCGAGCAGCTCGTTCTGCTCGATCCAGCGCAGCAATGCACGCGTGACACCATCCGGGTCCCCTCGAACGACTCGATACGACCCAACCTCCGCCGGTCCGGCCAGGCGGTCCAGAATCCCCGGCGTGGCCTGATCAGGCGGGCGGGACTGCTCCTCCAGCATCGCCTGTTGGAGGTAGCGCTGCGGGATGCCCACTTCCTGCCCCAAAGTCATCACGTCGTCAGGCGTGAGCTGATCGCTGATGTCGCGGTCCGCCGTCTGGAGCTCGGCCGCCCGCCGGATGATGCGGTCCAGAGCTGCCCGGTCGATCGGTCCTGGGGAACTACTCATCGACATCCGTGCGGCCCTTGGACGCTTCGATCCTGAGCCGGCTCATCAGGTCCTTGAGCTCTTGGGCGGGCATTGCGGCTTCGCCAGTCGCGGACGCCGCAAGGGTCTTCTGGCTTTCGGATGGCAACGCGGACTCCGGCCCGCTTGCCGGCGTCACCGGGGCCGGCACCGCCGCGCGCTGCGCGGCCGTACTCCCCGCCAACGCCTGCAGAAACGGCCGAAACAGTTCGATTGGAATCGGGAAGATCGTCGTCGAGTTGTTTTCCGCTGCGATCTCGGTGACCGTCTGGAGGTAACGGAGCTGGAACGCACTCGGCTCAATCGAGAGGGTGCGTGCCGCGTCGGCCAGCGTCTGTGACGCCTGCAGCTCACCCTGCGCGTTGATCACCTTTGCCCGCCGCTCCCGTTCCGCCTCTGCCTGGCGGGCCATGGCCCGCTTCATGGTCTCCGGGAGGTCGACGTCTTTCACCTCCACGGCGGAAACCTCGATCCCCCAGGCATCGGTTCGCGCGTCGATGATCCGCTTGAGGATGCCGTTGATCTTTTCCCGATCGGCGAGCAGCTCGTCGAGCTCGACCTCGCCGAGCACCGACCGGAGCGTGGTTTGGGCCAGCTGGCTGGTGGCGTAGAGATAGTCCTCGATCTCGATCACCGCCCTGCCCGGGTCCACCACCCGCATGTAGAGCACGGCGTTCACTTTCACCGATACGTTGTCGCGGGTGATCACGTCCTGTGGAGTGATGTCGAGCGCTACGATGCGCAGGGAAATCCGCTTGGCATGGGCGAATCCGCTGGGTACAAAAATGAGCCCCGGCCCCTTCGTGCCCCAGAAACGGCCCAGGAAGAACGTCACCGCCCGCTCATATTGACGGATGATGCGGAGGCTGGAAAACAGATACAGTACGACAACCGCGAGACCGCCGATCATTGCTTCCATGGCCGCTCCTTCACGCAGGCAGAGACTCGACGACGAGCGCGATGCCCTGGCCGCCGCCGATGCAAGCGCTGCCCAGTGCGAGACCACCACCGCGCCGCCTGAGCGCGTGCAGCAAGTGGCCGGCAATGCGCGCGCCGCTTGCTGCGAGCGGATGTCCGATGGCGATCGCGCCTCCATCCACGTTGGTCCGATCCCGGTCGAGACCGAGCTCCCGTTCGACCGCGACGTACTGCGCGGCGAAGGCCTCGTTCACTTCCACGAGGTCAAGGTCCGATAGCGAGAGCTTCGCGGGAGCCAGCGCCGCCCGGACCGCGGGCGCGGGGCCGATCCCCATGACAGCGGGGTCCACGCCCACCACTGCCCAGCTGATGAGGCGTCCGAGCGGTCGTAGCCCCCGGTCCGCCGCCCATCGCTCGCCCGCGAGGACGAGCGCGGCAGCCCCATCCGAGACCCCCGATGCATTGCCCGCGGTAACGAGACCTTCCTTGCGGAATACCGGCGGGAGCTTCGCAAGTCCATCGGCAGTGGAATCCGGCCGCATGTGCTCGTCGGCGGCCCACTCCGTTATCTGCCCGGTTTTCGGATTGCGTACCGAGACCGCGATGACCTCCTGGCGAAACACGCCGGCGTCCCACGCCGCCTTGGCGCGCTGCTGGCTCGCGAGCGCATACGCATCGGCATCGACGCGGGTTACTCCGTATTGCCGACCCAGGTTCTCGGCGGTCTCCCCCATCGGAAGGCCGCATTGGGTGTCGCGCAAAGAGTCCCACAGACTGTCTTCCAATGCCGGTGCCTGCCCGAGCTTGGTGCCGAAGCGGGCGCCGCGGAGCACGTAGGGGGCCTGACTCATCGACTCGGTGCCACCGGTAATCACCGCGCTCGCCTCTCCCAGCAGGATTCGATGGGCTCCCTGCACGATCGCCTCGAACCCTGAACCACAGAGACGGTTTATCGTCACCGCTGGAACCTCGAGCGGCAGCCCCGCCCGAAGCCCGATGTGCCGGGCCAGATATGCCGCGTCGGTCGAGGTCTGGATTACGTTGCCGAAGACGACGTGGCCGATATCCTCAGACGAGAGCCCCGAGCGTGCCAACGCGCACTGCGTCGCCACGACGCCGAGGTCGGTAGCCGAGTGGTTCCGGAGCGTGCCGCCGAAGCTTCCGAAGCCGGTGCGCACGGCGGACAGAACGACTACTCGCTGCTCGCGATCGTCGCTCACGGGGTGCTCCGGTCGGGGGTCCAGCAGGCGGGACGGGCGGACGGCATGGGAATCGGAATATGCCCCCCCCCGAGGGGGGCTTCAAGCGAAGGCTAGCCGTCGCGGATGGCGGCCCCGCAGCTCACGCAGTGACGCCAGCCATATTCCACTTCCGCGTGGCAGGACGGGCACTGGAGCGGTCGCTGACTCTGCCCGCAGTGCGGGCAGAATTTAACTTGCTTGCCCACGGGGAGCGCGCCGCCGCAGTAGAGGCACATTTCCGGGGCGCCGGGCCCCGGGCTGTAAGGGGTCGCTGCGGCAGCGTCGACCGAGAGCGGATCGGGGGGTAAAGCGGCCTCGGCGTCCGTGTGGCGGAACGGCCCGGGGAGCGTCTCCTGCCGGGCCGCCGCGGGAGGTGGCGCCGGCGGGGCGTACAGCGCGTCGGGGTCTCGGGCGAGTGCGCGCGCCACTTCGGCCGCGGCGAGCTGGACCAGGGCGTCACTGTGGGCGCGCAGCAGACCGAGGTCGGGGTTGGTCCCCGCCAGCTCGGCCTGGAGTTTGGCCTGAAGCTCGGGCGGCTCGATGCGCGCGAAAGCGCCTTCGCCGGAGCAGAGCCGCAGAAGAAGGACTTCGTAATCCTCGGAGCTTTCCAGTCCGAGTAGACGCCGGTTGGCGCGGTACGGCAGGATGTCACGCTGGATCTCGGCCACCTGGAGTTGTTGGTGCAGCCGACGCGGATCGGTGGCAGCGAGATTGGCAACCAGCTGGCGGAAGAACTGCTCGAGATCGCTCACAAACCCGGCGATGTTAGCATTGGGGCAGGTTAGGGGATCGTGTCGGGAAGTGTCAAGCAAGGAGAACTGATGCGCTCACTGCTCGTGAGTGTCGGACTTGTAATGCTAGCCGGACCCTTGACGGCACAAGTCTGCGTCCCGCCGGACAACTCGAACGAAGCGAAGGTGTTCGGCAACTTCGCAGTCCCGATCGCCTTCGGGCCGTTAGCGGCACCCGCGGAAGCTCACCCCGGAGCGATCCGAGTTTCATTCGAAGGTGCCTATATCCCAACCATCGACTCGGCAACTCGAATGTCGACTATCTGCCGGCCGGGCAAGGGTCCCGAGAATACCGGCTTGCTGTTTGGCTTCGCGAGGCCGCGCGTAGCCATCGGCCTTCCCGGCGCATTTCTGCTCGAAGGAAGCTGGGTTCCCCCGATCACGGTCAATGGTGTGACGCCCAATGTGGGAAGCGTCGCGCTCGGGCGTGGGTTCCCGCTCGGCCAGGGCTCGATGACGGCGGGCCTACGGATCTTCGCCGTGTTCGGTCTTATCAAGGGTCCGTTCACCTGCGACGACGAGAACCTCGCCGATCCCAACAGCGAGTGCTTCCAGGGGACCCGCTCCGAGGATCACTACCATCCCAATACGTACGGCGCGGAAGGCTCAGTCGGTTGGCACCTGTCGGAAGGTCGGGTTCGCCCCTATGTGGGCGGCGGAGTCAACCTGCTTCGGCCACGATTCCAGGTGAACTTCACCAATCAGTTCGGTGACGTGGACTCGACCCGGGTCGAGGTCAACCTGACCCGGGGCGTGGTGTTCGGTGGTGTGACGTGGGATGTCAGCGGCGGATTTGGTCTGGCTGCTGAGATCTATGCGGCGCCGGCAGATGCGGTCACCGGTCGGGTGGCCGTCAGCTACGGCTGGCACTGACCAAGGTCACCGGCGCCGCGACAGATCGCTATCTGTGGTCGTGAGCGCTGCTTCGCTGGAAAAGATGAAGATATTGGCCGTATCCCTCGGCCTCGAGCTGATCCACCGGGATGAAGCGCATCGCTGCTGAATTCATGCAGTAACGCAACCCGGTCGGAGCAGGTCCGTCGTCGAACACGTGGCCGAGATGAGAGTCGGCATGGGTCGACCGGACTTCGGTCCGCGACATGAGGAGACTCTTGTCCACCCTGGTCTCGATGTTCTTGGGCTCGAGCGGCTTCGTGAAGCTGGGCCACCCGGTGCCGGAGTCGTACTTGTCCAGCGAGCTGAATAGCGGCTCCCCCGAGACGACATCCACGTAGATTCCCGCCTGGTGATTGTCCCAGTATGCGTTGTGGAAGGGCGCCTCAGTTCCCTCTTCCTGCGTCACC
>DATJGL010000082.1:0-2809 GCA_035495075.1 Gemmatimonadales bacterium | reverse complement strand
GATCGCTGGCGAATACTTCCTCGCCAACTCCAATCTGATTTCGCACCAGCTTCGGGTTCACCTGACGCCCAGCGAGAAATTGGGCACCGGTCTCATCGGCTATGTGTTTCGGCTCGACCAGCCCGCCTCGTTCGCACCGGGCGTCACCTCCAAGGACCTTGCGACCGAGCTGGACGCGTACGCCGACTGGAAGGTCACCGGCAATTTCACCCTGAGCTTCGTCGCGGCGTTCGCACACCCGCAGGAGGCCGCGACGCAAGGCTTCAACCGGACCAGCGACTTCACGTACGGCATGGTGTATGTCGCTTTCGCCTACTGATCAACTCCCTGGGGACATCGATAATGATTGAACGCGCCAGCCGCCCCCTCTCCGCGCGGGCCCTCATGGTGGACGACGAGCTGGCCCAGCCCACGACAGCGGGGGGGCGCGCCGTGCGCGCGCTGGGCGACGAGCTCCGCGCGCGCGGAATCGAAGTGGTCGAAGCGTATTCCTGTGAGGACGGCCTCGCGAGCGTCAGTTCCGATTCGGGGTTCCATTGCGTCTTCGTAAACTGGACGCTGGGCAAGAACGACCGCCGCTCCCATGCACAGGCCACCGAGCTGCTCAGGGGACTCCGGGCCCGCAACACGAGGGTCCCCGTCTTTCTCATGGCGGACCGAAAGATCACCGACAAGGTCACGGTCGAGGTGGCCACCCTGGCCGACGAGTTCGTCTGGCTGCTCGAGGACACATCGACTTTCATCGCCGGCAGAGCCGCCGCCTCGATTGGACGCTACCTCCAGGGGCTGCTGCCGCCCTTCGCCGCGGCGCTGGCGCGCTACGATCGGGAACGGGAGTACTCGTGGGCTGCTCCCGGGCATCAGGGCGGAATCGCGTTTCTCAAGTCGCCCGTTGGACGGGCGTTCTTCGACTTCTACGGGGAGAATCTCTTCCGCACCGACATGGGAATTGAGCGCGCCGCGCTCGGCTCGCTGCTGAGCCATAGCGGCCCCGTGGGCGAGAGCGAGCGATACGCCGCCCGCGTGTTCGGCGCCCATCGCTCCTACTCTGTGCTCAACGGGACTTCCGCGTCCAATCGATCCATCATGTCGGCGTGTGTGGGCGACGGCGAAATCGCGCTGTGCGACCGCAACTGCCACAAGTCGATTGAGCAGGGTCTGGTCCTCACCGGCGGCATCCCCGTATTCCTGAGCCCCACCCGCAACCGGTACGGAATCATCGGGCCGATCCCGCCGGAGCGGCTCGAGCCCGCCGCAATCAAGAAGAGCATTGCCGCAAACCCGTTGGCAAAGGATGCCCCGAACAAGCACCCGGTGTACGCGGTGCTCACGAACTGCACCTACGACGGGATGTGTTACAACGCGGCTGAGGCCGAGGCGCGGCTGGCCAAGAGTGTGGACCGAATCCATTTCGACGAGGCGTGGTACGGGTATGCCCGCTTCAATCCCATGTACCGCGACCGCTTCGCGATGCGGGGAAGTCCGGCCGATCATCCCAAGGACGGCCCAACGGTCTTTGCCACCCACTCCACCCACAAGCTCCTCGCGGCGCTGTCCCAGACTTCGTACATCCACATCCGGGACGGCCGCGGAGCCATCGATCACGGCCGCTTCAACGAGGCGTACTGCTCCCAGGCGACCACGTCGCCGCTCTACGCGTTGATCGCCTCGAACGACGTAGCGGCTGCCATGATGGACGGACCTGGAGGACAGGCCTTGACTCAGGACGTCATCGATGAGGCCGTGGCGTGTCGTCTGGCCGTCGCTGGGGTTCGGCAGGAGTTCCTTTCCAAAAAGGACTGGTTCTTCGCGCCCTGGAACGCGGAGGAAGTCAGGGAGCCCAAGACCGGTAAGCGCATCCCGTTCCACGAGGCACCGGCGGAGCTGCTGGCCACGGATCCCGGCTGCTGGGTACTGCGTCCGGGAGACAAGTGGCACGGATTCGAAGACATCCCCGACAACTGGTGCATGCTCGATCCGATCAAGTTCGGAATCGTGTGCCCGGGCATGAAAGCGGACGGACAGCTCGACACGAACGGCATGCCGGCCGACATCGTCACGGCGTACCTGGGCCGGCACGGGATCGTACCGTCGCGCACCACCGACCACATGGTGCTCTTCCTGTTCTCCGTGGGCATCACTAAGGGCAAGTGGGGGACGCTCCTCAATACGCTGCTGGACTTCAAAGTCGACTACGACCGCAATGCCCCGCTGGCTGAAGTCCTGCCCGGCGTGGCAGCCGCTGCCCCTGACCGCTATGCGGGGATGGGCCTCAAGGATCTTGGCGATGCGATATGGGCGCACGTGAAGAAGAGCCGGCAGGGGCACTGGCAGGCCCAGGCATACGCCTCGCTTCCCCGGCCGGCGCTGACCCCGCGGCGCGCCTTCCAGCGCCTGATGGCGGGCGAGGCCGAGAAGGTTCCGCTGGGCAAGATGGCCAATCGGGTCGTGGCGGTCGGCGTCATTCCATATCCACCTGGGATTCCAATCGTGATGCCGGGAGAGAACGTCGGCGCGGCCGACGGACCGTGGCTCACCTACCTGCGCATCCTGCAGGAGTACGGCCATCTCTTCCCCGGTTTCGCCAAGGAAGTCGAAGGCACGGAGGAGCGTGAGGGTGTCTACCACATCTATTGCCTCACCAAGTAGCAAGCGTCGTAGTCCGGCACCGGATACCGGGATGGCTGAGTTCTCGGTCAAGAGCCCGACCATCCCCATTCCGTTCCACCGGCTGCTCAAGGTGGTGGCCCTGGTGGATCGCGACGATGCCCAGACCAAGCAGCTGCTCGATCACATCGCGGACGAGAAA
>DATJGL010000081.1:0-23729 GCA_035495075.1 Gemmatimonadales bacterium | reverse complement strand
CAACCTGCTCAACAAGGGCGAGTTCCGAACCGTCGCGGCGGTGATGCGGGAGACCCGGCTCATTTCCACTCGCGCGCAGACCCTCACGGAAGAGCAGCGCCGCCGGCTGCACGATTTCGAGGCCCAACTGAGTCAGCCGGCCATCGTGGTTCAGCTGGTGCAGTCGCTTGATGAAGCTGCCGCCCTCGCCAGCGACGAAGACGTCACCGAAGTACTGCGAGAGCTCCGGCCCACCGCGCTGGGCCCCCTGATCGACTCGCTGCCTCGGCTGAACAATGCCTCGGTTCGTTCGCTCCTCGAGGCCACCATCGACCGGCTGGCGACCAACCATCCGACCGAAGTCATGCGGCTCCTGCGCGATCCTCCGGGGGAATCCCTTCCCGCCGTGGTTGCACTGGCGGGTCGCCTGGGATTACAGCAGGCGGTTCCCGGTCTGGGAGAGCTGCTGACGAACCGCGACCCCTCGGTGCGCCTCGCGACCGTGCAAGCGCTCGAGAAGATCGGAACGCCGGGGGCGCTGACCCATATCGATCGTGCCATCGAGGACGACGATCGCGCGGTTCGGTTGATCGCGGTGCGAGCGGTTGGGTCGAGGGGGTATAAGGGTGCGCTCCGCCGCATCGAGACCGTGGTCATGGGAAAGGCCGTGAAGGAGCTCGATCTCACCGAGAAGATGGCGTTCTTCGAGGCGTATGGCGCCATCGCCGGTCCGCCGGCGCTCAAGACGCTGAGCGAAATGCTGCTGCCGCGCGGCTTGCTCAAGCTGCGGCAGGCATCGGAGACGCGGGCCTGCGCCGCCATCGCGCTCGGGAAGATCCGAACCCCGGAGGCGAGGGCGATTCTCTCACGCGCGGCCGACGACAAGGATCTGGTAGTGCGCAACGCGGTCAACCGCGCCCTGCGCGAATCGGCGGCGTGACTTCTCCCCAGGATGCCACCCGGCCTCAGGCGGATGCGACCGCTCAGGACGCTCGCCTGCGCCAGGCCGGCCGAGGTCTCCTGCTCGAGCTGTATGCGGCACTCCGCAGCCTCAAGCTCTATCCCCTGGAGAACGCGACGGTCCAGAAGGCGCTCTACGACCTGGAAGCCTCGGCAGAGAAGCTCATTCAGGCGGAAGGCGACATCGAGGTTCGGCTGGCCGGCGATTTCATCTTCGTCAACGCAACCCGACTGCGTCTCGAGCTCGACAACTACGCGTCATTCAGCCACATCCTCACAACGTTTCGCACTTTCGAAATCGGCACGCTGCGCGTGTTGCCGGGGGCGAATCGGCGCGAGTGGCAGATCTTCCTGAGCCTGTTGCTCAGCTTGGCGCCCCGCCCGGGCAACGAGGACCTGTTCACCGAGCTGCAGCGCCGCCTGGGCGACGGCGGCGTCTCCCACCTCGAGCTGGAACGCTCGCTGCCGCAACAGGAGGGGCTGCGCGAGTCGGAGGAGGCGCGCGAGGTCGCCAAGCGCACCTACAGCCAGGGAGTGGCGGTGACCCGGGATGTGATCACCGGGATACGACTGGGCAGGGCCACCAGCGTGAAGCGGGTCAAACGGGCAGTCCAGATGATCGTGGATCAGGTGCTCAACAACGAAACCTCGCTGGTAGGCCTGACCACGATCCGCGACTACGACGAGTACACGTTCACCCATTCCGTCAACGTGTGCATCTTCGCCGTGGCGCTGGGCAAGAAGCTCGGCTTCTCCAAGCTGCAGCTGTACGATCTTGGCATGACGGCGCTGCTGCACGATGTCGGCAAAGCCCGCGTGCCGGTGGAGATCCTGAACAAGACCACCGGTCTCGACGAGACGGAGTGGAAGGTCATGCAGGCGCACCCGTGGCTGGGCGCGCTGACCTTGTTCGGGCTCCGGGGATACGATGAGATACCCTACCGGTCGATCCTGGTGGCTTACGAGCATCACATGAAGCAGGATCTCACCGGATACCCGCGAAGCGTTCGCCCGCGGCAGATTGGCTTGTTCTCCCTGATCGTGTCCGTGGCGGACGGGTTCGATGCGGCGACGACTCGTCGCAGCTACCAGACAGTCCCGATCGAACCGGACCAAGTCCTGCGCGAAATGTGGGAGAACCCAAAACGCGGCTACGACACCGTGCTGGTGAAGGCTTTGATCAACCTCATCGGCGTGTACCCCGTGGGCACCGTTGTGATCCTGGATACCTTCGAGGTCGGGATCGTGGCGGCGCCCAATCCCGAGGCCAGTCAGCTCAACCGCCCACTGGTCCGCATCGTGATCGGCAGCGAAGGGGCGGCGATCCCGCCGCCGGGCACGCCGGCAAACCTGGCGGAGCGCGACGGCAGCGGCGCATATCTCCGGTCGATCGTGAAAGTGACGAACCCGAGCCGGTACGGACTTACGGTCGGGGACTACTTTGTCTGAGTCCCGCCTCGACATTACCTGGGCACAGCTGCGCGCCGACGGCCGGAACGCGCTCATTCCCTATCTGACCGCGGGCTATCCGACGACGGCCGCCAGCCTGGCGGCGCTGCGAGCGGCCGCCAACGTGGCCGACATTATCGAGGTGGGCGTGCCGTTCAGCGACCCTCTCGCCGACGGTCCGACCATTCAGCGTTCGACCTTCGAGGCCCTGCAACAGGGAATGACGCTCCGGGGCACACTCGACCTCATCGCCAAAGCGGAGCTCCCGCGCCCGGTGGTGGTATTCAGCTATCTCAATCCGGTATTGAGTTACGGGATCGAGCGCTTTCTGCGGGATGCGACCGCTCTCGGTGTGGCGGGACTGCTTCTTACCGATCTGCCGGCAGGCAACGACCCAGCCATCGAGAGCGCGGTCGCCGCAAGCTCGCTCGACCTCATTCGACTGGTGGCTCCGACGACGCGTCCTGAGCGCCTGAGGCAGGCGGTGGCGGGCGCCGCCGGATTCATCTATCTGGTTGCCCGCCTCGGCGTAACCGGCGCGAGCACGGCACTCGCTGCCGATCTTCCGGGTTCGGTGGCCGCCGTGCGCGCCGCCACGTCGCTCCCCATCGCGGTGGGGTTCGGCATCTCGACGCCAGCCCAAGCGGCGAAGGTCGCGGGACTCGCCGACGGTGTGGTGGTGGGCAGTGCGCTGGTGGACATTCTCGGCACGCGCGGGGTAGGCGCCGCGACCGACTTCCTCCGGGGATTGAGGGACGCGATGGACGGTGTGGAGGCGCGGCGATGATCCGGATCTCGCGTCTGCTGCCGCGATACGCGATCATCCTCCTGGTTGGCGGTGTCGTGCTGGGCGTGGTCGTCCTGGTGCTCGACCGGCGTTGGATCGGTCTGCCGGTTCTGACCGGCGGACTGCTCGTCATGGTCGCCGCTCTGCGCGCTGCGCCGGTCCGACTCAGCAAGTATTCCTATCTCACCCAGAGCGGGATTCCGGTGCTGGTGGGCGCGCTCACGGTCGGCGCCGGTCCCGTGGTGCTCGCGTTGGGCGCTGGAACCGTGCTGGCCGACGCGGTATGGGTGCGGCGGCCGTGGCGTGCGGCATGGATCAACGCAGGGCGTGAGATCATCGCCTTCCTGTCGGCCTTCGGATTCTATGGGCTGGCACTCCGGCTGACCGGGGTGACCGAGCTATCCGTTGACTTCCTGCCCGCCGCGTTCGCCCTTGCGACGGCATACTTCCTCACCACCCGGGGTCTCTTTTACTTCACCCTGATGGTGCGAGACAAGCTCGAGTCGGCAGAGCAGATCCTGATCCTCCGCTGGGAGATCATCTCGTATCTGCTCACGCTGATCGGCACCATCGTCGTGGTGGCGGCGGTCCACCTGTTGGCGCCGGCCGGGTGGATTGCCGTGCTCCTGGTGCTGGGCGGACTAGGCCTCCTGACCAAGCGGATCCTGGAAGAAGCGATCGCCGCCGAGGACCTCAACAAGGTGCATCAGCTCGAGAGCACGGTGCTGGGGAACGCGCAGCTCAGCGAATCTTTCATTCAGATCGAGCGACTGGCGCATCGGCTGCTCGACTGGGGCGATTTCCGGATCTACCGGGTGACCGAGGCGGCGCCCGTCCTGGCATATCGTGGCTTGTTTGGTCGGGCGCGCCGGGGCGATCCTGCGCCGGTGCTCGAGCCGATTCGCCGTCAGGTGCTGGCGGAGCAGGCGCCCGCGCTGGTGAAGGACACGGCCAGCGACCCGCGGATCGATGCGCCGATTCCCGACGTTCGGAGCGTGCTGGTCTATCCGATCCGGTTCGGGGACGAGGTTCTGGGGACGATCGAGCTGGAGCACCACAAGCGTCAGACCTATGGCGGTCGCGACCTGATCACGATGGCCACAATCACCACCCACGTCGCGACCGCGATTCACATCGCGGAGCTGCGCCGGCCGCTGGTGAGCACGGTGGATCAGATCGGAGTCCAGGTGGGCGGGCTCGCTCGGGTCACCGACGCGCTCCGAACCACGGCCGCCGCCCTGGCGCAGGCGTCCCTCGCCATGCGGGACGGGATGGCTCAGCAAAGCTCGGCCGCGGCACAGGGGCTCGAGGCCACGACGGCGCTCGCACGACTGTCTCGGAACATGGCCGTCGAGGGACAACGTTCGGCGGACGCCAGCCGGCGCGCGTCCGAAGTAGCCGACCGGAACCGGGCGGTCATCGCTGGCGCAGTAGGACGGCTGGTGGAGCTCAAGCAGTTCGTGGGCGACAGCTCGACTCAGGTCACTGCTCTCGGTGGCGTCACTCGCCGCATCACCGGATTCATGGGGACGATCAGAGAGATCGCAGACCTGACCAACCTCATCGCGCTCAACGCGGCCATCGAGGCCGCGCGCGCGGGGCAGGAGGGTCGGGGGTTTGCGGTGGTCGCGGACGAAGTGCGAGCACTGGCGGTGCAGGCCCTGGAGGTTACGCGGGAGAGTTCCGCCATGCTGAGCGATATTGCCACCCGCATGAGTAGCATTGGGCAGCAGATGGAGCGCGGGCAGGAGGCGGTGGCCGACGTGGAGGAGTTGAGCTCCGCCGCGGCGGAGGCCCTCGAGGCGATCCTCCAGGCGACCGGCGAGGCCGGGAACCGGGCCCGTCAGATCGCGGATGCGGCCGCCGAGCAGCAGACCGCGTTTCAGCAGCTGACCGGGCGAATCGAGCAAGTTGCCGCGGTGTCCGCCCAGACCCAGGCCCAGACCGAGACGTTGGCCGATCAGGCAACCGAGGCCGCCCGGGGCCAGGCCGAGCTGGAGCAGGCCATCCGCGAGCTCGAGGGCGTGGCGACTCACCTGCAGCGGATCGCGCGGCACTTCGCGGTGGGCGCGTGAGTGGGCCGCGACGCGAGCAGGTATTCGTGGCGCTGGGAAGCAATCTGGGCGATCGATCCGCGCACCTTGCGGCCGCGCGTAAGGCGCTCGAGCAACTTCCCGAGACGCGGTTAGTGGCGTCGTCGGCGATCGAGGAGACCGCTCCACTCGCCGGGATGCGCCAGCCGGCTTATCTCAACCAGATGGTGCTGCTCGAAACCGGCCTCGATCCTCATCGTCTGCTCGCGGCGCTGCAAGCCATCGAGCAGCAGCGCGGACGGGTTCGCGGAGGGCGCTGGGGTCCGCGAACGCTCGATCTCGACATCGTCAGGTTCGGCGAGCGGCGCATTGAAGATCCCGATCTGGTGGTTCCCCACCCTGAGCTCCCGAACCGCGACTTCTGGCAGCGGGAGCTTGCGGAGCTGATTCATTCATGAGTCCCGATTCACCGCCCCGCAGTGTGCTCGATCTAACGGCCATGAAAGCGGCCGGTCGCAAGATCGTGATGCTGACCTGCTACGACGCGACCTTCGCACGTCTGATCGCCCCCGAGGTCGACGTGCTCCTGGTGGGCGACTCGGTCAATCAGGTCGTGGGTGGGCATAAGACCACGCTGAGCGCGACGCTGGAGCAGCTGATGTACCATGCCCGAGCCGTTCGCCGGGGGGCACCCGACAGCCTGTTGCTCGTGGATCTTCCGTTCCTCTCCTACCAGGTGTCGGTGGAGGAAGCCATCCGAAACGCGGGGCAGGTGCTGAAGAAGACCGGGGCCCAGGGCGTGAAGCTGGAAGGCGGCCGTCAGATGGTGGCGACCGTACGCGCACTGGTAGAGCGGGGGATTCCGGTCATGGCGCACCTGGGGCTTACGCCCCAGTCGGTGCATGCGCTCGGCGGCTACCGGGTCCAGGGACGGGAAAGCGGCGCTCCGGAGCGCATGCGCGACGACGCTCGCGAATTGGAGGATGCCGGCGCGTTCGGATTGCTGCTGGAGTTGGTACCGGCCGCCCTGGCCGCGCGCATCACGCAGACGCTCAGGATTCCGACGGTGGGGATCGGCGCCGGAGCCGGTTGCGACGGGCAGGTTCTGGTGCTGCATGACATGCTGGGCCTCAACGAGACGTTCAGCCCCCGATTCCTCAAGCGCTTCGGGTCGCTTGCGGGAACGGTCCGGGAGGCGGCGAGAGCCTACGCGAAGGAGGTCCGGGCGGGGACCTACCCGGACAACGAACACAGTTTTGAATGACGTCTATGCTCGAGGTCAGCGACATCCCGGCTCTCCGCCATTGGCGCGACGAGCAGCGGCGGGCAGGCCGTCGGGTGGCTCTGGTTCCCACAATGGGATCGCTCCATGAGGGCCACCTCGCGCTGGTGGACGAAGCACGCCGCCGGGCCGACTCGGTGGTGCTGAGTGTGTTCGTCAACCCGCTGCAATTTGGACCAGACGAAGACTTCGCCCGTTATCCACGCAACCTGGAACGCGATCGCGGACTCGCCGGGGGCCGGGGCGTTGATCTCTTCTTTGCGCCGGAGACCGACGCGCTGGTGCCCGCAGGTGCCGAGATACGGGTCATCGCCGGCGAGACGGCGGAGCGGTGGGAGGGCAGCGCCCGGCCCGGTCACTTCACCGGCGTGCTGACCATCGTCGCCAAGCTGTTTCATCTGGTCGAGCCGGAGGTCGCCTGCTTCGGGCAGAAGGACATCCAGCAGGCCACGCTGATCCGGACGATGACTCGGGATCTGAACTGGTCCGTCGAGCTTGCGATCGTTCCCATCATGCGCGAGGCCGACGGTCTCGCGATGAGCAGCCGGAACGTTTACCTGAGTCCGACGGAGCGGACCAACGCCCTCTCTCTGAGTCATGGGCTCCGTGCTGCGCGGGACGCCTGGCAAGGCGGCGAGCGATCCGCCGCTGTCCTCAAGCGAATTGTGCAGTCGAGTCTGCGCGCTGCTGCGGGGGTCCGTGCCGAGTATATTGCCGTAGTCGAACCGGAGAAGTTGCGTCCGGTCTCGGTCGCGCCGGCCGGGACCATTCTCGCCGTAGCAGCGCGCGTCGGGACCACCCGGCTCATCGATAACGTGATTCTGGCTTAGGAACGGAATGCAGCGCCATCTCATGAAGTCCAAGATCCACCGCGCGACGATCACGGCGGCGGATCTTCACTACGAAGGCTCGTTGACGGTGGACGAGGATTTGCTGGATGCCGCGGATCTCGTCACCCACGAGGAAGTGCAGGTCGTCAACGTCAACAACGGATCCCGGTTCACGACCTACGTGATTCCAGGCCCCCGCGGCTCCGGTATCATGCAGTTGAACGGTGCGGCCGCCCGGCTGGGCCACGCCGGCGACGTGGTCATCCTCATTTCCTATGGTGTGTTCACCGAGCCCGAAACCAAGCGGCACGTGCCGCGGGTGGTCTTCGTTGACGAGCGGAACCGCCTGGTGCGGACGCCGCTGCGGGCGGAGAGCTGAGCACCCGGCCGGGGTCGGATCACAACATGTCGTCGGTTCGTCATACGCCGCCCGGCCTCCGGCCAACCCTGCCGACCTGGGCGGTTGTTTCATCTGATCGAGTGGCCCACGTTCAACGTGTTGCGGAATTGGCCGCTGCATGGGCAGAGGCGATGGGCGTTCCGGACAATGAGCGCCACCGCTGGCTGCGCGCTGTCTGGCTGCACGATGCGCTCCGCGATGCGAGTGCGGAGGAGCTCGAACGTTGGGCCTCGTCGGTACCGGGTCCGGCGAGCCTCAAACACGGGCCTGCCGCAGCCGCTCGCGCCAAGGCGGAGGGGGAGTTGGACCGCGGCGTGCTCGACGCAGTGCGCTATCACTCGGTGGGGCTCGCCGAGTGGGACATGGTCGGCCGGGTCTTGTACGCAGCGGACTACCTCGAGCCGGGCCGCCCATTCGATCGAGAACGGCGAGCCGAGCTGGCTCGCCGTTTTCCCGTCGATTCCCGCGGCGTGCTGCGGGAGATTGCCAGCAAGCGACTGGCTCACATCATGGCGTCCGGCTGGCCGCTACCCGAACCAACGGTCCGGTTTTGGAACTCGCTCGTCACCCCGTCACCATCGCGCTGATCGTACTTGCCGTAGTGGGCGGGACGGTCGCGGCGGTTGCGCTCCGGCCACCCCGCCCGGCGCCGGCTCTCGTCAAGCACGCCTACCCGATTCCCGCCCGCGACCACCGGATCGTGGTCGAAGTCCTGAACACGACTCCCCGGTCGGGCCTTGCGCGATCAGCCACACGGGCTCTCCGGCGACAGGGCGTCGACGTGGTTTTCTTCGGGAATGCCGACGGCGCGAGCGCGCTCGACTCGACCCAGGTCGTTGCCCGCCGGGGCGATCGAGGTGTGGCGACGACCGTCGCGAGAGCGCTAGGGCAGGGGACGGTCAAGATCCAAGCGGATACGCTGCGGAGGGTAGATGTGACGGTCCTGCTCGGTGGGGACTATCGGGCTCCGGATGACGGACACCCATGACCGACAACTGTTCACTGTTCACGCTTTTCCTCATAAAAGACTTCCCCTCCTATAACCGTCATTACGCATCGCGTCGTGAGTATTTCATGTTCCGGGATCCGCATGATGTCGGCTGACAGGACGGTGAGGTCGGCCCATTTCCCCACTTCGATCGACCCTCGCTCGTTCTCCTCGAAGGCCGCGTACGCGGGCCAGATGGTCAGCATCTTCAGAGCCTCCGGCCGGCTGACCGCTTCTTCGGGATGCCAATCCGCCCCCTGGAAGCCGCTGGTATCCTTCCGGGCCACCGCCGCGTAGAACTCAATCATCGGCTCGCCCAGCTCGACTGGGGCGTCGGAGCCCGCCGGGATGACTACGCCGGTGCGCAGGAGGCTGCGCCAGGCGTATGTGCCCCTGAGTCGTTGGGGGCCGAGCCGGCTCGGCGCGAAGAACAGGTCGCCGATTGCATGGGACGGCTGCATAGAGGGGATGACGCCGATCTGAGCGAAACGACCAATCTCGGCGGGGGCAAGCACCTGGGCGTGCTCGTCGCGCCAGCGCGGCTGCTTCACTCCTCGCTCGGCTTCCGGCACGGCCTTGAACGCATCGGCGTAGAGGTTGAGCAATAGCCGATTGGCGCTGTCGCCAATGGCGTGAGTCTCGACCTGGATCCCGCGACGCAGCGCTGCGGCCAGCATTGGCCGAAAGGCGTCGAGGTCGGTGACCAAGAGTCCCTGAACGGTCGGCGCGTCACTGTACGGCGCGAGCAGCAGCGCACCCCGCGAGCCGAGAGCCCCGTCCACATACGCCTTGATGGTGCGAATGGTGAGCCGGCCTTCGAATTCGCCGATGCTCGCGCCCTGCGCAATAAGGCGGTCCGCGTCCGGGCCGGGGCCTCGGATCGCCTGATAGATCCGCAGCTTGATCTTTCCCTCTCCATAAAGCCGCCGCAGTCGCTCAACGTGAGCCCAGGTTTGACCTGGATCCTGTATCTGGGTCCAACCGAGCCGGAGGCTTCGATTCACGCCCCGCAACACCGCCCGGTCAAGCTCCGCTGGCGTGGGATCGGGAATGTGGGTCCTGACCAGGGCCTGCGCGTTGTCGATCAGCATGCCGGTGAGCTCGCCGTGAGCATCACGCAAAAGGTCCCCTCCGAAAGGCGGCATGGCATCGCGGCTAACGCGTGCGACTCGCAGGGCGGCCGAGTTCGCAACCGAGGCATGGCCATCCGCGCGAGTGAGGAAGACCGGGTTGTCTGGCGAGATCGAATCCAGATCCGCCCGGGTAAGGAAGCGAGCGGGGGTCCAGTGCGTCTCGATCCAACCGTAGCCCGTGACCCACTGCCCAGGCTCAGCGGCTGACACCCGACTCCGGAGCCGCATTAGAACCTCCGCTACGCTCCGACTTCCCTGCAGGTTCAGTTTGAACTCGCGCTGGCCGACGCCGAGCAGGTGGTAGTGCGAGTCGGTGAGGCCGGGGAGGACCACCCGATCCCCGATCTCGACTACGCGAGTCTGGGGCCCCACGAACTTCGCGGCGCCCGCGGTCGAGCCGACGAACACGATCCTGCCGCTGCTCACGGCCACTGCCTCGGCCTTGGGCTGCTGGTCGGAAACGGTGTACACGGTCCCGCCGCGGAGCACCAGATCGGCTGGCGCCTGGGCGTGCGCGCTCGATACGGTTGCGAGGCCAAGGAGAAGAGCGAGTCTCGCGCGGACGGTCAGCATAGCCCGAACACCACGTCCATGACGTTGGTGCCGGTGAGCCCGGGCCGCAGCAACGCGCCGACAGCATCGAGCGCCGGATAGGCGTTATGGGCGGACAGATCACGCGCCGGGTCCCGGCCCAGTCGCCGGATGGCGTCCCAGGTCGAGTGGTCTACCACCGCGCCGGCCGCATCCGTCGGACCGTCCCGGCCATCGGTGCCGCCTGCGAGAATCGCCGGGGCTGCGCCCGGAGGGGCCCCGGCAAGGACCTCGGACGCCGCCAGCGCGAGTTCCTGCGACCGGCCTCCCAGGCCGCAGCCCGGCCCCAGCGTCACCGTTGTCTCGCCGCCCCAAATGAGGCATACCGGTGACGCCGCTGGTTGCGGACCGGAACCCCGACGGTAGCTTACGACGGTGTTGGCGATGTTGCGGCCGGTGAGCGCGGCCTCGCCCGACAGGACGGGTTGCATCAGCCGCGGCGCGAGCCCGAGCTTGGTTGCCCGGGTGGCAGCCGCCTCGAGCGCAAGACGGTTGCTGGCGATGAGCCGGGTCTCCACCTGCGCAAAGGCGGGGTCGCCCGGCTTCGGTGTCTCTGGAACCCTGCCTTCCGCGGTGGCGCTCACGCGCTCCCGTAGTGAGGCCGGGATGCGGTTCCAGAGCCCGGCCTCCTGCAGCGCGGTTCGAATCTCGCCCGCCGTGCTGGGGTCGGGCACACACGGACCCGATGCGATCGACGCGAGATCGTCACCGATCACGTCGGAAACGACGAAGACCCTGACCGAGGCGGGTGCGAGCGCCGCCGCCAGCCGTCCGGCGCCCCAGCGGGAAAAGCGTTTGCGGATTCGGTTCATGGCGGTGATGTCCAGCCCGGATCCGAGCAGCAGGGAGTAGAGCGCCGTGAGTTGCTCGGGCGTCACTCCCTCGACCGGCGCGCCGAGGAGGCTGGTCGCACCGCCTGAGAGAAGAACCCAGGCTTCATCGTCCGGTTGCACTCGCGCGACGAGCCGGCCGAGCGCTTCGGCGGCGGCGAACGATCGAGGGCCCGGCTCCGGATGGTCGCCAACGGCCAGCTCGAGGGCGGGATGGGGCAGGGCTCCGTTGGCAGGCGGGACGATGAGTCCCCCGACCGGGGAGCGGTTTCCCCGTCGGAGGGCGTCCACCGCGGCAATCGCCATGGGTTGGGCGGCCTTGCCAAGGGCGAAAAGCCAGATCCGGCGCGGAGGGGAGTCGCTGAGACCGGCGAGCGCGCGTTCCAAGGCAGCGCCTGGAGCAGCTGCGGCCACGGCAGCACCGTAAAGGTCCTCGAGGAGCGCGCGCGGCGTCGCTCCGGCAGGTGCGGTCATGAACCCCAATGTGCAGGCTGGTGTACGGCGCGGCGGTGCCGTTAAAATATACGGCTCGAAGCAACTTCAAACATCCGCCGCGTCGGGCGAGAGCCGTCGGCTCCCGCACGGCTTTCTTTTCCTTTTGAGTCGAGGTACCGATGCCGGGTCGTAACTTCCTCTTCGTTCCGGGGCCGACCAATACGCCGGACCGGGTCCTCCGCGCGATGCACATCGCGATGGAAGATCACCGCTCGTCGGCCTTTCCCAGTCTCGCCGCCCCCCTGTTTCGGGACCTGCGGAAGATCTTCAAGACGGAGTCCGGCCAGGCATTCATCTTCCCCGCCAGCGGGACCGGGGCCTGGGAGGCGTCGCTCTGCAATACGCTCTCGCCCGGCGATCGCGTGATTGCCGCCCGCTTCGGCCAGTTCAGCCATCTCTGGATCGACATGGCCCAGCGGCTCGGCCTTCAGGTGGAGATCCTCGACACGGAATGGGGAGAGGGCGCGCCGATCGAGCGTTACCATCAGGCGCTCACGGCCGACAAAGGCCACGCGATCAAAGCGGTGCTTTTCACCCATAACGAAACCGCGACGGGGGTGACCAGTGACGTCGCCGGCATGCGCCGCGCGCTCAACGACGCCAAGCATCCCGCGTTGCTCATGGTCGACGGTGTGAGCTCCATTGCCAGCATCGATTTCCGCATGGACGAATGGGGTGTGGATCTGGCCGTCACGGGATCGCAAAAGGGTCTCATGCTCCCTGCCGGGCTTGGCATCGTGTGCGCGAGCCAGAAGGCCCTCGCCTGCTACGACAAAGCCAGGCTGCCCCGGATTTTCTTCGACTTCGGCGACATGAGCAAGGCCAACGCCACGGGGTATTTCCCCTATACGCCGGCGCTTTCCATGTTATACGGCCTGCGGGAATCGCTGGCCATGCTGCTCGAGGAGGGGCTGGAGAACGTATTCGCGCGGCACCACCGGTTGGCGGAGGGAACTCGCGCAGCGGTGAAGGCGTGGGGACTCACGCTCTGCGCCAAGGATCCGAAGTGGAACTCGGATACGGTAAGCGCCATCATGGTGCCACCCGGCTTCAATGGCGCCGAGGTGATCGACATTGCGTACCGGCGCTACAACCTTGCGCTCGGCGCCGGCCTGGCACGTATGGCGGGCAAACTCTTCCGGATCGGCCACCTGGGTGACCTGAATGAGCTCATGCTGCTGGGTGGGATCGCAGGCGCCGAGATGGCGATGCGTGATGTCGGCATCAAGATCACGCCGGGATCCGGGGTCGGGGCTGCCGAAGAATACTGGCGCAGCACCGCCACTCCGCTGGAGAAGCGCGACCTGCCTGCACGGGCGCCGGACGCCCAGCAAGCCGAACCCGCTCCACGGGCCACAGCGGCCGCGGCGCGATGAGCCATACCCGGCACGAGCCGGCCACTCCGCGGCTGCAGCGCAGTACGCTGGCAGTGCCGGGATCGAACCCGGCCATGTTCTCCAAGGCTCTCGAGAGCGAGGCGGACGTCGTCTTCCTCGATCTCGAGGACGCGGTTGCTCCGGCAGACAAGGAGCAAGCCCGGCGCAATGTCATTCAGGGTTTGCTGGAGCTCGATTGGCGGGGGCGGGGGAAAACCATCTCCGTCCGCATCAACGGAATCGACACCCATTACATGTACCGCGACGTGGTGGATGTCGTCGAAGCGGCGGGGCATCGTCTCGATACGATTCTCATTCCGAAAGTGGGCGTGCCCGCCGACGTCTACCTGGTCGACGCGCTGCTCACCCAGATCGAGACGGCCAAGCGGATTCCCCATCGGCTGGGCATCGACGTGCTGATCGAGACTGCCCTCGGCATGGCCAACGTCGAGGCGATCGCGGCAGGACGGGGCCGGCTCGAGGCGATGCATTTCGGGGTCGCCGACTATGCTGCCAGCAACCGGGCGCGTACGGTAAGCATCGGGGGATTGAACCCCGACTACCCCGGCGACCAGTGGCATTTTGGATTGAGTCGTATGACCGTCGCGTGCCGGGCCTACGGCCTCCGCCCGATCGACGGGCCGTTCGGCGACTTCAAGGACGCGGACGGGTATCGTGCCGCGGCGCGGCGGGGCGCCGCGCTCGGTATCGAGGGCAAGTGGGCCATCCATCCCGCGCAGATCGCGCTGGCCAACGAGGTCTTCACGCCTCCGGACAGCGAGGTCGGTCGGGCGCGGAGGATTCTCGAGGCGCTGGATGCCGCCGCTCGGGACGGCAAGGGGGCGGCGCAGCTCGACGGCAAGATGATCGACGCCGCGTCGGCGAGGATGGCGGAGAATGTCGTGAGGATGGCGGAGCAGATTGGGAAGAAGAAGCCCGTGGCCGTTAGCCGTTAGCCTTCAGTCGTGAGCAGGAGAGCCCCTTGGATATCCACGAATATCAGGCCAAAGAGCTGCTCGCCGGCTTCGGGGTTGCGATTCCGCGCGGCGGTGTCGCCTACAGCCCCGAGCAGGCCGTATATCGCGCCACCGAGATCGGTGGCACCCGCTGGGCGGTCAAGGCGCAGATCCATTCCGGCGCGCGGGGCAAAGCGGGCGGGATCAAGGTCTGCACCAGCGAGGATGAAGTTCGCCAGGCAGCCAAGGGGCTGTTGGGCAAGCGACTCGTCACTCATCAGACCGGCCCCGACGGACGCGTGGTGCACCGGCTCTATGTCGAAGCGGCGGTGCCGATCGAGCGCGAGTTGTACATCGGCTTCGTCCTGGACCGGAAGAGCGAGCGGGTCATGATCGTGGCCCATCCGCAGGGTGGGATGGAAATCGAGGAGATCAGCCAAACCGCGCCCGACACGATCATTCGCGCCGTGGTGGAGCCGGCGGTCGGCATGACGCCGTTTCAAGCGCGGGAAATCGCGTTCGCGCTCGGCCTCGATGCCGCGCTGGTGGGCCGGGGCGCGACGACACTGCTCGGTTGCTATCGCGCGTTCCGCGATCTCGACGCGACCATGGTGGAGATCAATCCGCTGGTCCTCACCAAGGACAGCCAGCTGCTCGCACTCGATGCCAAGATGACCTTCGACGATAACGCTCTCTTCCGGCGGCCCAACGTCAGTGAGCTGCGCGACTACGCCGAAGAGGACCCGCGTGAGTCGCAGGCCGCGGAGTATGGGATCAGCTACGTCGCCCTCGACGGAGAAATCGGTTGCATCGTGAACGGCGCCGGCCTGGCAATGGCCACCATGGACCTCATCCAGCATGCGGGAAGCTCACCGGCCAACTTCCTCGACGTGGGCGGAGGGGCCTCGCCGGAGAAGGTGGCCAACGCGTTCCGGCTGGTGCTGGCGGATCCCAAGGTGAAGGCGATTCTGGTGAACATCTTCGCCGGTATCAATCGGTGCGACTGGGTGGCGCAAGGTGTTGTGCAGGCGGTACGCGAGCTGCGGCCGCCCATGCCGCTGGTGGTCCGGCTTGCCGGCACCAACGTGGAGGAAGGGCGTCGGATACTCAACGAAAGCGGGTTGCAGTTGACGACGGCGGACACTCTTACGGAAGCGGCTGAGCGGGTGGTGACCGCGCTCAAGGCCGCGGGCCGCAAGGCCGGGAACGGAAAAGCATGAGCATCCTCCTCGACGACAAGACCCGGATCATCATCCAGGGGTTCACGGGCGACAAAGGCACGTTCCATGGCCGTGAGATGCTCGCCTACGGTACCAACCTCGTGGGCGGGGTGACGCCCGGGAAAGGCGGGACTCGGCACCTCGACCGTCCGGTCTTCAACACGGTGAAGGAGGCCGTGCGTGCGACCGGTGCTGAAGCGAGCCTGATCTTCGTTCCCGCAGCCTTCTGCGCCGATTCCATCATGGAGGCGGCCGACGCGGGCATCCGCCTTGTGGTCGCGATCACCGACGGCATCCCGGCTCAGGACATGATGATGGTCAAGCGCTACCTGTTCCGGTACGCGCGAGACAAGAAGACCATGCTGGTGGGCCCCAACTGCGCGGGCATCATCAGCCCGGGCAAGGCGATGCTGGGCATCATGCCGGGCCACATCTACGCCAAGGGTTCCGTAGGCCTGGTCACCCGCTCGGGCACACTGGGATACGAAGCCGCGTCCCAAATGAAGGCGCTCGGCATCGGTGTCTCCACCAGCGTCGGGATCGGTGGCGACCCCATCAACGGCAGCTCGTTTGTCGACGTGCTCCGGTTGTTCGAGGAAGATCCTCAGACCGAGGCCGTCATGATGATCGGGGAAATCGGTGGGCCGCAGGAGGCGGAGGCGGCTCGCTTCTTCCGCGAAAACGGCCGGAAGCCGGTAATCGGTTACGTCGCTGGCCTGTCGGCTCCCAAGGGACGGCGCATGGGGCACGCGGGCGCGATCATTCGTGCCTTCGGGGAGAGCGCTGCCGAGAAGGTCGAAATCATGCGCGAGGCCGGCATCACGGTCGCAGCCAGTCCGGCTGAGCTGGGCTCGACCGTCGCTTCCGTGTTGAAATCGTCCCCCAAGCGAGTGGCGGTACCCACGTGACCCAGCCGGTCGTTGTCGTCACCCGGCGGCTCCCCAACGCCGTGGAGGAGGCAGTTCGACGGGACTTCGACGCCCGCTTGAATCGGGAAGACCGGCCCCTCAGCGCGGCGGAGCTGCAAGAGGCCCTGCGGACCGCGGACGCGCTCCTGCCCACCGTGACGGACAAGCTTAATGCCGACGTGCTGAGTGCCGAGCCGCTCCGCGCCAAGATGATTGCGAACTTCGGCGTCGGCTTCAACAACATCGATGTCGAGGCTGCCAAGGCGCGCGGAATCTCGGTCTCCAACACGCCCGACGTCCTGACCGAGGCCACCGCCGACATTGCGATGACGCTGATGCTGATGATCGCCCGGCGCACCGGCGAAGGCGAGCGGCATGTGCGCTCCTCCCACTGGACCGGCTGGCGCCCGACCCACATGCTCGGCCGAATGGTGAGCGGAAAGACGCTTGGGCTGATCGGGATGGGCCGGATCGCGCGGGCAGTAGCCAGGCGGGCGCATCACGGTTTCGGGATGCGGGTACTCTACACTGATCCGTATCCGCCACCTCCGGATGTTGCCGCGGCGTTGGGGGCGGAGCAGCGGGGGACCATCGAAGAGGTGCTGGCGCAGAGTGATTTCGTCTCGCTGCATTGCCCGGCAACGCCCGAGACTCGGCACCTCATGAACAGTGTTCGGCTCGCGAAAATGAAGCCGAGCGCCTACCTCATCAACACCGCGCGGGGTGACGTGGTGGACGAGGCCGCACTGGTCGAGGCTCTGAAGAAGGGCTGGATCGCCGGCGCCGGTCTCGACGTGTTCGAGAAGGAGCCGCAGATCGCGCCGGCCCTCGTGGCCATGGAGAACGTGGTGATGCTGCCTCATCTCGGGAGTGCAACGGAAGAAACCAGGGTGGCGATGGGGATGCGCGCCCTGGAAAACCTTCGACTTTTCTTTTCAGGGGCTCCCCTGCGCGACCGCGTTGCGTGACCCAGGAATCACCTCACTCGTACCTCGTTACCGAGCTTCCTCCTTCCGCGGACCCGCTGGCCGAGAGCGCGGCGGTCCACGCCACTGAAGTCGCCGATTTTCTCTTCAATCAGTTGCTCGCAGTGGTGCAGCGACGCAATCCCGAGCTGGCGCCGCTCCTGGCCGGAGAGGCCGAGACTTGCGCACCCGAGCTGGAAACCGGGACTCTCCAGATTCTCGGAATCTGGCTCCAGCTGCTCAGCATCGCCGAGCAGAACGCCGCCATGCGGCGGCGCCGCCAGATCGAGGCGGAACGAGGCTATGAAGCGCTGCGGGGGACCATTGTGCATACGGTCGGAGAAGCGGCGCGCGCAGGGGTTCCAGTGGAGGAGATGCAACAACGGCTCCGCGCGCTCCGAATCCGCCCGGTGCTCACGGCGCATCCCACTGAGGCGAAGCGGGTCACCGTCCTGGAAAAGCACCGCCGCATCTATCGTCTCCTGGTGGAGCTCGAGTCGCCCCGGTGGACACCGCGCGAGCGGACCCAGCTGCAGCGCCAGGTAGGCTTCGAGATCGAGCTGCTCTGGATGACCGGCGAGCTTCGACTGGAGAAGCCCACGGTGGAGCAGGAGGTTTCTTGGGCCCTCCACTTCTTCAACGAGACTCTGTTCGAGTCCGTCCCGCAAATTCACGAGCGCCTCGAGCGGGCTCTTGCCGACCACTATCCCGGCCACTCCTTCGAGCTCCCGCCGTTTTTCCAGTTCGGCTCGTGGGTCGGAGGAGATCGCGACGGGAATCCATTCGTCACCAACGAGGTGACCCGCCGTTCGCTGCTGGAGTACCGGCTCGCCGCGTTGCGCCGGTACCGGCAACGCCTGGGCGATCTTATTCGCCGGCTGAGCATCAGCGAGCGCGGAGTCCGAGTTTCGGACGAGTTCCGGCGGTACCTGGAACGGGTCCTGGCCGCGAGCGGCGACGCTGCGGGCATCGCTGCGCGGAACCCGGGCGAGATCTTTCGCCAGCTGCTGGCCTGCATGCTGCGACGGCTGGATCTCGCGCTGGCATCTGCCGAGCGCTATGAGATCGGGGACAGAGAGGGTGCGCTCACGGCGGACGAGCTCGCGGCCGATCTCCGTATGCTCGAGCGAGGTCTGGCCGAATCGGTGGATCCCGAGCTCGCCGTGAGCCTGGTTCGCCCGGTGCGGCGCGAGGTGCAGCTGTTCCGGTTCAGCACCGTCCGACTCGACATTCGGGAAAACACCACCAGGCTGAACGAAGCGCTGGGCGCGCTCTGGCAGCTGAGAACGCAGAAGCCGGAGCCTGCCCCGCCGGATCCCAA
Source organism: Gemmatimonadales bacterium (assembly GCA_035495075.1). GTDB lineage: Bacteria > Gemmatimonadota > Gemmatimonadetes > Gemmatimonadales > GWC2-71-9 > DASQPE01. The sequence goes on along the minus strand of DATJGL010000081.1, from coordinate 5,226 downwards.
GTCTCCCGAATGGTGCAGCTGGGTTCAGGCCGAGCTCGCCCGTCCGCGCTCCGGCGAGCTCTCGCTGTCGGACCTGCCTGCTCCGGCGGCGGAAACAATCGGGATGTTCCGGTTGGTCGCCGAGCTGCGGGACCAGATCGACCGCGAAGCGTTCGGGAGCTTCATCCTCAGCATGACCCACTCGGTCAGCGACGTGCTGGGCGCGTATCTCGCGGCCAAGGAGGGCGGCCTCTTTTCCGACACGGCTGCCGTGGAGCGCTGTGTCCTTCCAATCGTTCCCCTGTTCGAGACGATCGACGACCTGCGCCGCGCGCCCACGATCATGCGCGAGCTGCTGAACGTGCCGGTCGTGCGCCGGAGTCTGCGGGAGCAGGGCGGGGTCCAGGAAGTGATGATCGGCTACTCCGACTCCAACAAGGACGGGGGCTACTTCGCGGCGAACTGGGAGCTGTACAAGGCCCAGGTCAAGCTCACCCGGCTGGGAGAGGAGTTGGGGATTCCGATCGCGTTCTTCCACGGCCGCGGCGGCTCAGTGAGCCGAGGGGGCGCCCCGACCGGACGGGCGATCGCGGCACAGCCGGCCGGCTCGATCAACGGGCGATTCCGGCTGACCGAGCAAGGCGAGGTGGTCTCATTCAAATACGCCAACCGTGGGACGGCGGCGTATCAGATCGAGCTGCTCGCGTCCAGCGTGCTCGAGCACTCGCTCAAGTCGCAACGAGAGCAGGCACTTGTGCCCGTGGGGGAGTTCGACGAGGCGATGGAGGCGATCGCGGGACCCTCGATGGCGGCGTATCGGAACCTGATCGACCACCCGATGCTGCTCTCGTACTACCAGCTCGCGAGCCCGCTGGAGGAAATCTCGCTTCTCAACCTCGGTTCTCGTCCCGCCCGCCGCTTCGGCGCCAGAACGATCGCCGACCTCCGCGCCATCCCCTGGGTGTTCGCGTGGACGCAGAACCGCCACTTCGTGCCGAGCTGGTTCGGGATGGGAAGCGGACTCGAGACGTTCGTCCAGGTCAGAGGAGCGCGCGGCGAGGGACTCCTCCGCCGGATGTTCCGGGACTCGCGCCTTTTCCGCCTTATCGTGGACGAGGTGGAAAAGACGCTGGCGCAGGTGGACCTCAGCATGGCGCGGCAATTCGCCGAGCTGCACCCGGACCCGGAGGTGAGAGATACCGTGTTCGGCCTCATCGAGGAGGAGTACCACCGGACCGTCCGGGCGGTACTGCACGTCAGCGAGGGCCGGGTGCTGGCCGAGCGGTTCCCGCGCTTCCTGCGCAAGCTCGCCCGACGGATGCCGACGATCGACCAGGCAGGACGCTTGCAGATCGACTTGTTGCGGCGCTACCGGGCCGCGCAGACCGACGACGAACGCAGCGATGCGCTGCATCGCCTCCTGCTCTCCATCAATTGTGTGGCGGCCGGCTTCGGAGCCACGGGATGAATCGATGAATTCCTTCCGCCGATTCGGACTCGCCGGAGTGCTAGCTGCCGGCTTTCTTGCGAACACCCAGATCACCGGAGCGCAATCAGCTGCCCCGATCGAGCTCGAGCTGAAGCGCTACGCCGAGACCCACCGGGACGACGAGATCGCAACCCTCGGGCGATTGGTCGACATCAATAGCGGGACCATGAACGCTGGCGGTGTCCGGGCCGTGGGTGACGTGGTCCGCCGCAGCCTGGACTCGCTCGGCTTCAAGACCTCATGGATCGATCTGCCCGCCGGCCTCAATCGCGCCGGCCACCTGTACGCGCAGCGCGTAGGTGGGCGAGGGAAGCGGCTGCTTCTGATTGGACACTTGGACACGGTGTTCGAGGGTGACCAGCGCCACTTTCAGCGCGCCGACACGCTGGCCAGGGGCGCCGGCGCGTACGACATGAAGGGCGGGGACGTCGTTATTCTGTTTGCGCTCAAGGCACTCGCGAGTGTCGGCGCGCTCGATGGCATGCGGGTGTCGGTGCTGCTCACTGGGGACGAGGAGGCGGCGGGGCAGCCGACCTCCGTATCGCGAGCCGCGCTGATCGAAGCCGCCAAGAAAAGCGACGCGGTCATCGATTTCGAGCCGGACGTCGGTGCGGGTACGGTGGCCCAGCGTGGCGCCGTGATGTGGATTCTTCGGGTGACGGGGAAGCAGTATCACTCCGGACAGATCTTCACCCCCGACGCCGGCTACGGAGCCGTGTACGAGGCGGCTCGCATCGTAGACGGGTTTCGGACGGCCATGGCAGGCGAGCCATACCTGACGTTCAATCCCGCGGTGATCGCGGGTGGGACCGACGTCGGCTTCGATACCATGCGGCTCTCGGCGACGATATCGGGCAAGGACAACATCGTCTCGCGCTCGACGGTAGTGGCCGGCGATCTGCGATTTCTGTACGACTCGCAGATGGTGCACGCCCAGGCGCGCATGCGCGAGATCGTCGCGCGCAACCTGCCGGGGACATCGGCCACGATTTCCTTCGGCGATCCCTATCCGGCAATGTCGCCCTCCCCGCGCAACGACGCGCTCCTCGCAGTGCTCGATTCGGCGAGCCAGGCGCTAGGCTATGGTCCGGTCGGGGTGCTGGATCCGGCGAAGCGCGGAGCGGCCGACATCGCCTTCGCGGCGCCTCATGCCGCGGCGATCAACGGCTTGGGTGTGCGGGGCGGCGGCGCCCACACGCCCGACGAGTACGTGGATCTGCGGTCCCTGCCGACCGCAGCCGCGCGCGCCGCCGTCTTCCTGTATCGGCTTTCCCGGAGCGCTTCGGTTAGTCCCTAGTTCCTCAGTTTCTCGGAGCCGGAGCAACCGTCGCCAACCACTCCTCGAAGATCCGGTTGATCAGGTCGGGCTGCTCGAGCTGGATCCAGTGTCCGGCCCCCTTCACGACGCTGTGAGGGAACCTGCCCAGGCGGTGCAAACTGGCAGGGCCGTCGTTCTGCGGGGTTACGACTGACACGGCGGGTGCGCGAAGCCGTCCCAACGCCGCGACCGGGTCATACGCGAGCACGGCGCGGAAGCCGCCTACGACCACGTCGCGCGGCGTGTGCCGGAGGTCTTCCAGGAGCCTCTGACGGATCGCTCGGTTCGGTCCGGCAATGCCGGTCCAATACTCCTCGATAGTCTGCGAGTACGCGGAAGAGTCGAGTGCAGCGAGAAACGGCTCGACCTCACTGGCGGGGATCTGGCGTCCGTCGCTGATGGGATCGAGCAGCAGCAGTCCCACCACGTGGTCGGGGTGAGTTCGGGCGTACTCGAGCGCCACCCCGCCGCCGAAGCTGTGGCCCGCGATGACGACCCGCCCAAGCTGGAGCGGGGTGAGCGCGCTGGACACCGCGCGAGACATGGCTTCGATACTGTAGTCGCCGTCGGAAGCCGGGGGGGCCGATCCGTGGCCGGGCAGCTCGAGCGCCAGTGCTCGCCGGTTGGTGCGCAGCCGCGCGAGCTGCGAGGACCAGTGAGATGCGCGGCCCGCGAGCGAATGGAGAAACACGACCGGAACGCCGCCCTGCCCGCCGTCGTCCACGACGCTTGCGGTCATTCCGATTTCGGCGCGGTCGCCCGCTCCCGACGCCGCTTCCGTTCCACCTCGACCCGGAGCTGTCCACAGGCCGCGTCGATGTCGAGGCCGCGGCTCCGCCGGACGGAAGCCTCCACTCCCTGCGAGGCCAGTCGGTCCCGAAATGCCCGAATTCGAGGGATAGATGTGGGCTCCAGGCCGGGCGCTCCGCCCGGATGCAACGGCAGGAGGTTCACCAGCGCGCCAAGCTTGCGGGCGAGCTTGGCTAGAGCGTCCGCGTCGGCATCGGTGTCGTTGCGGCCCGCAATGAGGACATACTCGAAGGTGATGCGCTTGCGGAACGCACGGGCGGCGTCGAGGACGTGAGCCAGATCGTATTTCTTCTCGATCGGCATCAGCCCGATCCGGCGCTCTGTTGTCGGGGCATGAAGCGAGATCGCCAAACGGAATTGCTCTGGCCGCTTCGCCAGCTCGGCCATACCCGGCAGGATCCCCACGGTGGAGACGGTGATGTGGCGGGCCCCGATTCCCAGCCCGTCGGGAGCGTTCAGAATGGTGAGGGCGGTGCTGACCGCCGGCCAATTGAGCAGCGGCTCACCCATCCCCATGAACACGACATTGGTCGGATGGTCGGCTGGGTTGACGAGAACCAGCTCCCGGGCCTGTCCCGCGATCTCGAACGGACTCAGGTTCCGCCGAAAGCCCATCTGTCCGGTGGCGCAGAAGACGCACCCGAGCGCGCAACCGGCCTGCGACGAAACGCACAGCGTGCGACGCTTGCCCGACGGTATCAGGACCGACTCGATCGCTTCGCCATCGTCGAGGCGCCAGAGATACTTCCGGGTCCCATCGGCGGATTCCTGGACCGTGTCCACGGCGAACCGGCTCAACGGAAATTGAGCGTCCAGCTCCGTACGGAGTGCGACCGGTAGGTCGGTCGCTTCGCCCCAAGCGCCGACTGGAGCGGTCCACAGCCGGCGATGGATCTGGCCGGCCCGATAGGGGGGCAGACCTTGGTGGGCCACCCAGTCGCGGACCCGCTCGGCGGCAGCGCCGGGCGTCAGCTCGAGCAGCTTGGCTGAACTGGCGGTTCCAGGTTGGGAGGCCATTGCCCGGAAGATAACTCGCGGACAACAGCGATAGCTCGAGGCCCAGGCTTCACAATCTGGTAACGGTCCAGTTCGCTAACCCTAAACCCCTGAATCGCTTGCGACGTTTTTTCAGAACAGTTACGTTTGACCCCATGCGCTTACCGGCCCCACCGTGCTCTTGAGCGAGTTGGTGACGCCCGAGTGCGTGGTGGTGCCGATGACGGCGACGGACAAACCCGGGGCCATCGGGGAGCTGGTGCAGCGGCTGGTTGACCGCGCCGGTGGGAGTTACGAAGACGCCTATCGGGCGGTCGTACGGCGAGAGCAGGAGCTCAGCACGGGCATCGGATTCGGCGTTGCCATACCCCACGGCAAGTCACCCACGGTGAGAGCGCTCAGTGTGGTCGCAGGCGTTTCCACCGCTCCGGTTCCTTTCGACGCTCTGGATGGCCAGCCGGTCCGCCTTTTCTTTCTGATCGTCGGTCCCGACGCTTCCGCCGGACAGCATGTGAAGGTTCTCAGCCGAATCGCGAGGCTGGTCCGGCACACGGACGTGCGGGAACGACTGGTTTGTGCCGGCACGCCGGAAGACTTCCATCGCGCCCTCCTCGATGCCGAGGAGCGGTAGGAC
>DATJGL010000080.1:0-7441 GCA_035495075.1 Gemmatimonadales bacterium | reverse complement strand
CACCGGAGGTCTGTTCACGATACTCGGCACCTTCCTGGCGTTCGGCGGGACGCTGTACACGCTGATGCGCAGTCTGAACAAGGACAATAAGGACCGGCGGTGAGCGGAGCCCGGCGTTATCTCGTGGCGACCGCCGGACTCGCCACCCTGGCCGGCGTTGCCGGGTTGGTGGTGCCCGCAAGCTGGAGGGCCGGTTGGTGGTTGGCTCTGAGCCTTGCAGTCGTGATTCAGGGGCCGCTTGGCTGGTGGCTCATGACGTCGCTAGGTACGGATCGGTTTCTCGGGGTCTGGGCACTGGGAATCTTCATGCGACTGGCGCTGGTGGCACTCGCCGGTCTGATCCTGGTGCCGGCGCTGCAACTCCCGGCGGCACCGACACTGCTCGCCCTGGTTGCATTCCTGGTGGTTTCTCTCGCAATTGAAGGGATCGTCGCGATCAAATGCTCGAGGGTCGAGGTGCGATGAACCGGGTCATGACACGGATCGGGTCGATGGTCATGCTGGTGCTTCTTGCGGCGGCTCAGCTTTCCGCTCAGGAGGGAGTCCGTCCCAAAGTCGCGTTCGAGTCTGCGCAGGGGACGCATAAGCAGAGCCCGCAGGAAATCGACATCATGGGGCACCTGGCCAACTCGGACGAGATCGAGCTGCCGTATTGGAAGCCGCCGTACTACTACGCAGTCCACCTGCCGCACATTCAGCCGATCCACGTTGGGTCCGTTCAGATCGATCTGTCGCCGACCAAGCATGCGGTGTTTACCGTGATCGCGGCTCTTCTCGTCGCCCTCATCTTCATCATCAGCGCGCGATCGGTCGCGCGGGCGCAGGCAAGCGGTCGCCCGCCCGCAGGCCTGGGCGGCGCCATGGAGGCGACCGCACTCTGGATTAGGCAGGAAGTGATCCTGCCCAACGTGGGTCCGCATGGCGAGGGGTATGCGCCCTATCTCCTGACGACGTTCTTCTTTATCCTGGCCTGTAATCTCCTGGGCCTGCTGCCGTGGGGCGCGACCGCCACCGCCAACATCGCCGTCACCGGCGGCCTGGCTGTACTCGCGTTCATCATCATCGAGGTCTCCGGCATGCGTGCCCTCGGCTTCAAGGGCTACATGGGCACGATTTTCTATCTGCCGCCGGGGCTCCCCACGCTTCTCAAGCCGATCATGCTGATCGTGATGACGCCGATCGAGCTGATTGGGAAGCTGGCCAAGCCGTTTGCGCTCGCCGTCCGACTCTTCGCCAACATGACGGCAGGCCACGCGCTGGTGCTGGCATTGATCGGACTCACCTTCACCTTCCAGAGCTATGTAGTTGGTGGCGTTGCCTCGGTGATGGCGACGCTGGTGATGATGCTCGAGCTGTTTGTCGCGTTTCTGCAGGCGTTCGTGTTCACCCTGCTCACCGCGGTGTTCATTGGGTTGATGCGCGCGGAGCACTGAACTGCGGGAGAAAGGGAGAAGGAGAAGGGGGGAAAGGGGGGGAAACGGGGGAAGCTGGGGCGCGAGCGCTCGCGCGGTCCCGGCACTGTAGTCCGCCGAACGGCGGACGATGCCCGCTGCTCTGGGACTCCGGTGAGGAGTCGGGGCGTCGGCGGGTCACCGCGGCGAAGCCGGTCAGGGAGAATCGGCTCACGCGCGGCGGGCGCGAACCCAACGGATCTCCTGCTTACGACGGAGTCTGACATGTTGCAGATGCTTGCCTTCCTCCAGGACGCTGCGGCCGCCACGGCCGGTAAGGGCTACGGCCTCATCGGGGCCGGACTGGGCGCCGGACTCGCCGTGCTTGGCGCCGGTGTCGGAATCGGGCGGATCGGTGGCTCGGCGGCCGAGGGTATGGCCCGGCAGCCGGAGAACAGTGCGCGAATCCAGACGGCCGGCCTGATCTTCTCCGCGCTGATCGAAGGCGTCGCGCTATTCGTGGCCGTCATCGCGCTGTTGATGCAGGGCAAGATCACGTTCTGAGGTACACGCCATGAAGAGAGCGTTCTGGCTCGGCCTTGGGGCGGCGCTGCTCAGCGCCGTCCCCGCCGTCGCCCAAGAGGGGGGAGAGGCCAGCGGCCCGCTGGTAGTGAACGGCGGGCTCATGATCTGGACGCTGGTCGTCTTCGGGCTCCTGTTCCTGGTGCTCAAGCGCTTTACCTGGCCCGCGCTGCTTGGGGCGGTCGAAGCCCGGGAGAAGCGTCTGGAGGAGCAGCTTGCCGAGGCGGAGCGCAACCGGGCGGAGTCGGCCCGCCTCCTCGAGGAGCACAAGAAGCTCCTGCTCGATACCAGAACCCAGGCGAGCGGCCTGTTGGCTGACGCCCGGGCGGCGGCCGAGAAGGAACGGGCCCTCGCGATGCAGAAGACCAGGCAGGAGCAGGAAGACCTGCTGGAGCGGGCGCGCCGCGAGATTGGGGCCGAGCGGGAGCGGGCGCTGGTGGAGCTGCGGCGCGAGGCGGTGGACATCTCGCTCGCTGCGGCGTCGAAGCTGATCAGCGAGCGGCTGGGCAGTGACAGCGACCGGAAGCTGGTCGAATCCTACCTTGCCACCCTGGAGCCGGGCCGGTGAAATCGCCCGCGGTTGCCCGGAACTACGCGGAAACGCTCTTTCAGCTCGGCGAACACACCGGGAAGACGGAGCTGTACGCCGACTTGATCGACGCCGTCGCTGGCGTGGTCGAGACAACGCCGGCTATCAATGACATGTTGATGTCGCCCCGGGTGCCCAAGGGTGAGAAGAGCCGCCTGCTTGGGGCCGGTCTCAAGGACGCTCCCAAGCAGTTCGTGTTGTTCCTTCAGGCCGTCGTGCGCCGGGGCCGCGCGCAGCGGCTGCGCGACATCGCCAACCAGTATGCGGCGCTGCTCGACATCAAGTTCAACCGGCTGCGCGCCGGCGTTACCCTGGCGCGGACCCCGGACGACGCGCTCCGCCGGAGCCTCGAGGCCGGGCTGTCCAAGGCGTTTGGAAAGGAAGTGATCGCCAGCTTCAGCACCGAGCCGCAGCTGCTGGGTGGGGCTGTGGTGCGAGTGGGCGAGCGGGTGTACGACGGCTCGGTTCGCCGGCGCCTGACGCGGTTGCGCCGCCAGTTGCTCTCCAAATAGGCTAGCCTGGATCAGCTGGACAGCGAGCTCCACGCTTGGGTGGGGCTCGCTTCTTTCTTCAACGGCTGGTACGCCCGTTCAGTCCCACGCCTCGCGCAAATCGTATGGGACCTGGTGCAGCTCGAGCAGCGCGAGGTATTCGCGCGCAAAGTCACGGTCGCGGTGACGAACGTCCTGGTGCCGCAAATCGTCCAGCAACCGCGCGTCGTCGTGCGGGGTCACGCTGAAGGCCGCATATCCGCCCTGCCAGTCGAAGCCGTTCCGGTGGGCGAACGTGCGCCGGATCCAGCGAGCGCTGCCGAGCTTGACCGCGTCTATGACTGGCGCGAGCGCGAGAGTGGCCGGCAGCTCGATATATAGATGCACGTGATCGCGACCCGCTCCCGCCGACACCAGGCGTGCGCCGAGCGTCGCTGCGAGGATATCCATCCGGGCGAACAGGCGGCCGCGCCATTCTGGATCGAGCCAGGGCCGGCGGCCCCGGGTGCCCCAGACGAGATGCACCCGTAACTTGGCATACGCGCCGGGCATGGGCCGATGATGTTCGCTGGGACGCTGTCCTGCGCCACCATGCAGGCGCGCTCCGGAGCGGAATCGCTCGCGAAGCTCGTCTTCCGTGGCGCGATGCGCGCATGACCTCGTCCCGCCTATCTTTCCCCCACGTTTCTCCCACGATGTCGCCGATGCTGCCCATCCGCTCCGATCGCCGAGACCTACTGCACTCTGTGTTCGGGGAGTGGCTCGAGCGGCTCGTAGCGGAGACGGAGCGAAAGATCGTCCAGCGGCGTTACGTGCGGCCCCCGGGCGCGCTGCCTGAAGTCGGTTTCCTCGCGGCGTGTACCCGTTGCGGCGCGTGCGTGCCTGTGTGTCCCGTGCAAGCAATCCGGACCGCCGGCTCGGACGCGGGACTGGCGGCAGGTACGCCGTTTCTCCAGCCGGAACAACAACCTTGTGTGGCTTGTGCGGACATGCCTTGCGCCCGGGCTTGCCCTACCGGCGCGCTCAGCGTGCCCACCCGAGGTTGGGACGGGTACCGCCTGGCCGAACTCGAATTCCTGCCGGAGAACTGCGTCACGTTCCAGGGGACCGAGTGTCGGGTCTGTGTCGACGCCTGTCCGGTTGGTGAGGCGGCGTTGGTGATCGATGAGTCCGGGCATCCATCGCTTCGGCGGGAAGGCTGCGTCGGCTGCGGCGTCTGCGTGCACGACTGCATCGCCCGCCCGCGGGCATTCACCCTGCACTACGCGGAGGGCTGATGGCCGAGGTGCCATACCGGATAGATAAGCCGTGGGGCTACGAGCTGGTGTGGGCCCGCACCGACCAGTACGTCGGAAAGATTCTGCATGTGAAGGCGGGGCACATTCTGAGCCTGCAGTACCACAACTTCAAGGACGAGACCATGCACGTGCTTCGCGGCGAGCTGGTGCTGCGGACCAAGGAGGGTGAGCAGCTGGTGTCCCGTCCGTTCCGTGAAGGCGAAACGGTCCACATCCCTCCCAAGTTGATCCACCAGATCGAAGCAGTGCAGGACAGTGACGTCCTCGAGGCGTCTACCCCCCAGCTGGATGATCTCGTTCGCCTGGAGGATCGGTACGGCCGAGGGTCCGACCCGTGCAAGTGATCATCCCGCTGGCCGGTAAGGGCACCCGGCTCAGGCCTCACACTCACCTCGTGCCCAAGCCCCTGCTCAAGGTCGCAGGTCGGCCTGTGATGGACTGGGTGATGGATCGGCTGGAGGGATTGCAGGTGGACGAGCTGATCTACATCACGGGCCATCTCAAGGATCAGGTGGAGAAGTACACCCGCGCTCGGTATGCCTATCCGTCTCGCTACATCGAGCAGAAGGTGCAGGACGGCACTGCCGGCGCGGTGAACCTGGCCCGACCGTTCGTTCGCGGGCCGGTGCTGATCATCTTCGTCGACACCGTGTTCGAGGCCGACCTGACGCTCATCAACCGGGTGGATGCCGACGGGATCATCTGGGCCAAGGAGGTGGAGGACTATCAGCGATTCGGGGTGGTGGTGACCGATTCGCAAGGCTACATGAGCCGAATCGTAGAGAAGCCCAAGGAGCCGATCTCACGCCTGGCGAACATCGGGCTCTACTATATCCGTGCAGTCGATAGTCTCTGGCAGGGCATCGATCACGTGCTGGCTGCTCCGCCCAACAAGGGCGAGTACTACCTCACCGACGCGTTCCAGTGGATGATCGAGCACGGCAAGCGCATTTACACCGCCGAGGTTGGAGGCTGGTACGATTGCGGCAAGCTGGACACTCTGCTCGAGACCAACGAGATCCTGCTTCGCAAAGGAGCGGCACGCGGGGTCTCGTTCCCCGGTGTGACCATCCGGGAACCGGTTTACATCGAAGATGGCGTGACCATCGAGCGGAGTACGGTGGGTCCCAATGTGTCGTTGGAGCGGGGGACCAAGATCACGGACAGCACCCTCGCCAATGCAATTGTGGGGCGGGACACGACGCTTCGGAACGTCAGCCTCGATGGCGCGTTGATCGGCAACAGCGTCCTAGTCGAGGGGCTGGCGGGGAGCGTAACCCTGGGGGACCATTCCGAAGTGGCGGCAAGGCAGCATTCCTGATGCGCGAGCTGGACCGGCTCTGCGAGTCCTACGGCGACTTGCTTCGGCATCTCGATTCGGCGGCGGCAAACGCCGCCGGCTTCGTTTCGACCGGCGCGCGAGTGGGCCGCTTCGACCGCGAGGCGATTCGGGAGCACGGGGCGGCATTACGGGCCACGGCGGCAGCGCTCGAGGAGCTGGAAGTCGATGACCTCGCCGACGAGATCGATCGGACGGCGCTGCTCGACGACGTGCGAGTAGCCATCGGCAGGCTGGAGGAGGATCACGGTCCGACCCGCAATCCACAATTCTGGATCGATCATCTCGCCCGGGCGCTCACTTCTTTTGTCTTTTCGGTTGATGCAGCCGGGCCCGGGCTGATTGATTGTGTTACGGCGATCCCCACCTTTCTGGCGTCCGCGCAGGCGACACTCCACCGACCGCCGCACCTCCTGGTGGACGGCGCGTTGGCGGAGCTCGGCGGCGTGGGAGAGCTGCTGGTTCACGCAGCGACGCTGGTCGCGGTGGCCCAGCCCAGCCCCGCGGAGTCCGGTACCGGCGTGGGCGACGCGGATGGGTTCAATGCGACGGTCGCAATGGCGCTGCAGGCGCTGACTGGATTCGGCCATTGGCTTCGATCTGAGGTGGAGCAGGAGTCGGCGCTGGTAGGTGTGGTGCTGGGAGAGAAGCGATTCGAACGGCGGGTTCACCATCGGTACGCGGTGCGGGAGGGTCCTGTGGGGCTCGGACGCTACGCGGCCCGGCTGCTGGACGAGACCGAAGCTGCGCTGGTTGCCGAAGCGCGGAACGCGAGTGCGACCGCTGGCTGGCGCGATCTCCTGGCCCATGCAGAGCAGGAAATGGTGACCGCGGTACCCGCGCTGGCGAGTGCGCTCGAGCAGGTGCGTCGCCTGGTGAGCCAGACTGGGATTCCGGTCCCCCCGGGGCCCGAGGTGTTGGTAGCCCCGGCTTACCTGCGCTTTGCCTTTCCCCGTGTCACCTATCTCCCAGCGCCACAATCGCTCGACAACGAGTCGGCGCGCCTGGTGCTTCCGGCGGATCGGTTGGGCCGGAGTGCCGTGCCCGCGATCGCCGCCGCGGGATTGGCCGGGCGTCACCTGCAAGAGAGCAATGCACGGACGCTCGGCAGCAAGGTGCGGCAGACTCTCCGCGCGCCGATCGCGGTCGAAGGATGGGCGCTGTACGCGGAGGAATGGTTGGCGGAGCGAGGCCTGTACGTGGAGCCGGAGGCGCGGGTGTTCCGGTTGGTGCGCTTGCTCCGTGCGGCCGGACGTCTGGCGGTCGATGTGGGCATTCACGCCCGCGGGATGTCGGTCGAAGAGGCCATCGCGCTGTTGACCGACCGCGCGGCGTTTTCGTGCGGCAACGCAGAAGTGGAGCTGCGACGTTGTCTGGCTCATCCGACCGACGGATCGGCGGCCGCGCTGGGCCGCCGCGAGCTTCTCTCCCTCCGGGCCGCCGCCGGCGCGGCAACGAGCGGCGCCGCACTCGATCGCTTTCATGCCGACCTGCTTCAGTACGGCGCACTGCCGCCCGGCCTTGCTGGATGGGGAATGGGACTCCCCGGATGACTAGCATTGCGTGGGCGATTCCGACATTCTTCAAGACGTGAAGATCACGGTCCTCACGTATCTCGATAGCCCGGACGAGAATTCCAAGGACTACGATCCGGTCGTGCCGCAGGTCGCACGCACGCTGCGACGTCTCGGCCACCGCGTTTCGATCCTCGGCGTCCACGGCGACGTCAAACGGCTCATCAGCGGATTGTC
>DATJGL010000079.1:0-26126 GCA_035495075.1 Gemmatimonadales bacterium | reverse complement strand
CGAATAATGAAGGCGAGCAGTGCCACGGAGATGGCCACGCCGAGCAGCGAGGTCCAAATCCGCGAGCGGTTAGTCGGAGTCGGCAAGCGCGAGCGGGACGAGGTCGAGGAGTTCTTCGATGAGTGGGCGCAGCTCGGTCATCGTGACGTCCGTACCGAGTCGAGCCTGGAGATCGCGGCGGATCTCGGCGGCGCGCGCGAGAGCGCGGCGCCCCCGATAGCAGAGGGTTTCGATCGGAACCGGAGCAGGCAGCCCCGCAGGCTGCCGGTCGAGCAGCCCGTCGATTGACGACTCGGTCGGCGGTGCACCGGCACGGAGGCGGGTGTAGGTGGAGAAGGCGGTCTCGAGCCGACCGGGCGCAGATGGCCTGGCTGGCGCGCTTGCTTCTCCGTCGTAGGCGAGCGACTCGATGGGGAGGATCGCGCCACGAAGCTCAAGGATACGCAGTGCCGCGCGGCGGATCTCCGACGCGAGGTGATCCCGCTCGAGCCCCGGCGCACCACGCAACAGCTCGCCAGTCTGCCGGAGCGCGGCTACGAACGGGTCCCGGACTGCACGAGCGGATCCGCTCGCTACCGTCTCACGGGTGGCCCGCGCCAGCGCCCCAATCGCCTGAGCGACGAGATCGCCGTCGGGAGCCGACGCTGTCCTCAATGTTCCGACCAACCGATAAAGGCGGAGGTCGAGTTCCGTTACCGAACGAGCCTGGGCCAATCGTCCGGCGGTCTGCACCAGATGCTCGCCGAGACTCACGAGCTCGAGGGAACCGGGAGGCGTCGGCGCGGCGAACTGAGGAACTGACCGGGGCCGCTGAACCGGCTCCGGGTCACCCGCCCGATAGAGCGACTCGATCGGGACTACGTCTCGCTCGACGGCGAAGGCCTCAAGCAGAAGAGCGGTGAAATGACGCGGCTCTTCCGCGTCGGCATTGGGCGTCCCGGTCTCGGCAATGTCGCGGGCCACCCGGGACAACGCGCGCGCGCCCGCCGCCAGGACTTCGTCGACCCGCGGCGGGGGTGCGTGCAGCCGGGAAAGATCTCCCACCGCGAGCTCGATTCCGTCCAGAATGTCGGGAAGTGGGGGCAACTCGGGCAGCTCGGCCAGACCTTGCAGGGACTGCATTCGACGCAGCACCATGTACAACGGCTCGCGATCGTCCGGCGTTGCGCGCATAGCCCGTGCGGCGCGGTCGAGCGCGCTCGCGATCAGGGCACCTTCACGAGCGACGAAGGCGCGGACACCCGTCTGCATCTGAGCGGACCCAGCTGTCTCGCCCCCGCCCGACGCGGCGTCGCGCGGGCCCCGCCCGGCGAGTGACTCGAGCAGTGTCGTCAGCCGGGCGGCGCGAACCGTATCGGACTCCTGCCATTCCGGGACTCGGCGAATCAGGAGCCGGTATTCCTCTATACCTTGATCGGCCTGCTCGCGAAGGGCCTGGTCCCAACTTCGCTCGCCGGCCGCCAGCGCACGCGCCAACGCCTCGAATCCTGCCGCCGCCCGGGCGAGGGGTGGCTGATTGGCCATGAGCGCGGAGCCGCGCAGGGCACGCGCCGTGCGGAGGAATTCATCGGTCGGGGGACCGCTGGGTGCGCGAAATAGCGCGTCCAAGCGGTCGAGACATTCCCCGGCTTCCAGCGCGAAGAAGCCGGCCGGCCCGAGCGGGTTGGACATGGCGCCTCGGCGCGAGGTGGTGGGTTTGGGACGCCCGAAGTGTAGGCCGACCAACCGGGCGGAGCAAGCGCGCCGAGGCCGGCCTACGGCAGGATGTCTACGCCGACCACATCTCCGGGCTGGACCGTCAGATCCTCGGTGAAGGCCCTGCCCGTGGCTCCGACCGGGTGGGCCTCGAATCGCACGGTCCCGGTGCCGCTTTGCAGGAACTGCGACGGGAACTCGAAATTCGTGCTGCTGTTGCCGGGAGCCAGGCCGAGCCGGGTGCGACTTCCAAAGCGCACCAGAAAGATCTCCATGTCGTAGAAGTTTTGGTTGTTGACCCGGAGCATTGTCGACTTCGGCGGCGGTCCCTCCGGCTTGGGCTCGGGGTTATGGGAACAGGCGGGTAACACCGCGACAAGCAACGCGACGGCAACCAGGAAAGAGCGGCGACGCATCAGGGGGCTCCGGTAGCGGACCGGCGCGCGCCGCGCACGAGCCGACCCATGGTGGTGACGGCCTCGCTCATGCCGGTAAGAATCGCGCGGCTCATGATGCTGTGGCCAATGTTGAGTTCCTCGATCTCAAGGATCTGAGCAACAGGTTCCACATTGAGATACGTCAGACCGTGCCCGGCATGCACGGCGAGGCCGAGTGACCGGGCCCGGCGCGCCGCGGCGGCAAGCTCCTCAAGCGCCCGATCGCTCTGTCGCCAACTGTGAGCGTAGCGTCCGGTGTGTAGCTCGACCGCCGGCACGTCGAGGGCAGCGGCGGCCTCGATAGCAGCCGGCTCGGGGTCGATGAAGAGACTGACCCGCGCGCCGATCTGCCTCAGCCGATCGATCGTTTCGCGCAGCCGCTCACCCGACCGCTGAAGATCGAGCCCGCCCTCCGTGGTCACCTCTTCCCGTCGCTCCGGCACCAGGGTGGCCTGGTAGGGATGGATTCGGCAGGCGAACGCGACGACGTCCTCGCTGGTTGCGAGCTCCAGGTTGAGGACGGTACGCACGTTCCTCCGGAGCTGCTCGACGTCCCGGTCCTGGATGTGCCGCCGGTCTTCCCGCAGATGAACCGTGATCCCGTCGGCGCCGGCATCTTCGCAGCAACGCGCCGCCTCGACCGGGTCGGGCTCGTCGGTCTTGCGTGCCTCGCGCAGCGTCGCGACGTGATCGATGTTCACGTACAACCTAAGCTCGGCGCCAGTCATTGCTCGGGAGTCCTCCGCCCGTTATGTTCGCACTCCATCCGTTGCCGCGTGAGCATCCCGTGAAACCTCGCTTCATCGTCGTCGCCGCGCCGCTCGTATTGGCCGCCTGCGGCGGCGGCAGCGGTCCCGCTGCGAGTACAACCGGCCCCGCACCGTCCGCGGAGCAGGCCGTGAGAAACTTTCTGCAGGCGGCGGCAGACAGCAACGTCGCGCGCATGGCCGAGCTCTGGGGCACCAGCGCGGGATCCGCCGCCAGGACTGGACAGCCGCCGGACTACCAACGACGGCTGACGATCATGCAGGTCTACTTGAGCGGCGCTCCCTACCGGCTGGTGCCCGGCGGAGCGGCGCAGATCGTCCCGGCCGGCGGCGACAGCGGTTCCAAGATGCCTGGTCCGGCCGACGACGCGAACACCCGTCAGGTGGTCGTCGAACTGCAGCGTACCGGCTGCACCAAATACGTGCCCTTCATGGTCGTCAAGGCGGCCGACAACAGCTGGCTCGTCAATCAGGTGGATCTCGCCGCAGCGGGACATCCCAAGAAGCCGTGCATGCCGGAGAAGAAGGACTCCACCGTCAAGGACTCGACCTGACGGAACCTGGGAAGGGGCGGTGCGGTTCTTACTCGGTGAGCTCGAGCAGAATGTCGGCGGTGCCCTTGGGGTGGAGGAAGGCAACGCGGCGGCCGCCGGCACCGGGACGGGGTACCTGATCCACCAGGCGATAGCCGGCCGCTCGACACGCAGCCAGCGCGGCTTCGAGATCGGGGACGCGATAACAGATGTGATGGATGCCCGGTCCGCGCTTGGCCAGGAATCTGGTAATGGGACTCGCAGGGTCGGTGGAGGTCAGTAGCTCCACCTCAGACTCGCCGAATGGGAGAGAAACGATTTCGGCGCCGTCGGCTGTCTCCGTTCTATGGGGCTCGAGGCCCAGAACGTCACGATAGAATGCGAGCGCCGCGTCCATGTCGGACACGGCGACGCCGATGTGAGCAATGCGGGGGCCGTCGGGCACGAGGTCTCCTCCGAACACTTGATTATGGAGAATAACGTCATGAGCGCCACCAACGCCGTCGAAGTCACCGACGCCAACTTTGCCAGCGCCATCGAGCAGTCGTCGGGGCTCGTGCTGGTGGACTTCTGGGCGACGTGGTGCGGCCCGTGCCAGGTGGTGGCGCCCGTGCTGGATCAGCTCGCCGACGAATACGCCGGGAAGGCCCGGGTTGCCAAGCTGGACGTGGACAGCAACCAGCGTACGGCAATGCGGTTCAACGTGCGGTCGATTCCGAGCATCCTGTTCTTCAAGGACGGCCGCCACGTGGACACGGTGGTCGGCGCGGTCCCGAAGCCCGTGCTCGAGGGGAAGATCAAGCAACACATCGTGTGAGGCGTACCCACGCCCATGGCGACTCTGTACGTCGTCGCGACGCCGCTCGGGAACCTGGCCGACCTAAGCCCCCGAGCGGCGGATTGTTTACGGCAGGTGGCCGTCGTTGCAGCCGAGGACACTCGGCGGACGCGTGGTCTCCTGGCGCACCTCGGCGCCCATCCCCAGCTGCTCAGCTTTCACGCTCATTCCGGTCCGCGTCGCACTGAAGTCCTGCTCGAGATCCTCAGCGAGGGTCGTGATGTTGCGCTGGTGACCGATGCCGGGACGCCCGGGGTGAGCGACCCGGGGCCCGAGCTGGTCGCCGTGGTGCGCAAAGCGGGATTTGACGTCGTCCCGCTTCCCGGCGCGTCGGCCGTCACCGTCGCGCTCTCCGCCTCCGGACTCCCGGCGGACCGCTACCTGATGCTCGGCTTCGTGCCGCGAAAGGGCGCTGAGCGCGCGCGCCTCCTCGCCCGCGCTACTCAGGAAGAATGGTCGGTCGTCTTCTTCGAGGCTCCGGGGCGGCTGGCTGCGTTGCTCCAGGATCTCGGGCGGGTGGGGAGTCCGGAACGGCGCGCCGTGGTGGCGCGAGAGTTGACTAAGGTGCACGAGGAGATCAGGCACGGGACCCTGGCGGAGCTCGCGGATTACTATTCAAAGGACGAGCCCAAGGGCGAGATCACCGTCATCCTTGCCGGTACCGGAATGCCGCCGGCGCCGGTCGATCGCAGCGAAGAGGGGCGCGCCTTGGCCCGGCGCCTGCTGGAAGACGGGATCAGCCGACGCGAGGCGGCTCACCGGCTCGCGGCCGAATGGGGTATTCCCCGCAATGAGGCATATCGCCTGGTAATGGAGCTATGAAACGACAGGCGGGCCGGCGCGTTGGCGTCGCCGGTGCGGTCGCGTTGCTGACTGTCCTCCTGAGCGGGCCTCCGATTGCCGGCGGCGTGGAGGCTCCCCCTATTCGGCCCCTGGTTCCTCCGCCGGTCATGACGATCGGTCGCCTTCACTACGACGGCGGCGGCGACTGGTATGCCAACCCCTCCAGTCTTCCCAATTTGCTTCAAGCGATTCGCACCCGTACCAACCTTCGTGTCGCGGCCCAGGAGAAGGTGGTGACTCTGGCGGACGAGGATCTGTGGACCGTCCCCTACCTTCATATGACAGGGCACGGCAACGTCCACTTTTCCGATCAGGACCTGGCGACGCTAAGAGAGTGGCTGCGGCAGGGTGGCTTCCTCCACGCCAGTGATAATTATGGAATGGACGCCTCCATCCGGCGCGAGCTGGCCCGGCTCTTTCCGGGCCACCCCTTGGTAGAGGTTCCGCTGAACCATCCGGTGTACCATCTGGTGTACGACTTTCCCAAAGGGCTCCCCAAAATCCATGAGCACGACGGCAAGCCGGCTCAGGGGTTCGGGATCTTTCTGGACGGCCGGCTCGTCGTGTTCTACGACTACCAGTGCGATCTGGGCGATGGGTGGGAGGATCCCGACGTACACCACGATCCCCCCGAGAAACACGAGGCGGCGCTTCGCATGGGCGTGAACCTGTTTGCGTACGCCGTGGGCTACGGCGGATGACGGCGGTAGCTACCGAGCAGGCGCTCGCCCGATTGGCGCGTCCGCTTCGGGTGCGCAGCCGGGCCGGCTGGGCAGCCGCGGCGATTGGGGTTGCCGCTCTGGTGCTCGGCAGCGCCGCCTGGCTTGCCCGCTGGGAAATTCTGACGGCGCCATGGTGGGTGCTCGCCGCCTGGGTAATCGCGGCCGGTGCGCTAGTCGGAGTGCTCGTGATGGCGTGGCGACAGGAAGCCTGGCTCGCGCCACGTGCGTTTGCCAGAAGCCTGGAGAAGTTGGGTGGTTGGCGTCACGGCGCTATTTCGGCTTTGCTCGAGCGGCCCGCACCAGGGACTAGCGAGGCGCTGTTTGGCCTGGCCGACGCCGCCGGCGCGGCCGACCTCACCGACCGTGGCCCTGCTGCCACCACTCCGCTCACTCGCTCGATCCGGCGCCGGTTGCTCGCCGGAATCGGCGCCCTTGTGCTTGGATTGCTGGTCCTCGGCGCTGCCGGCCCGGTGCGCGGAGTGGCTGCGGCCCTCTGGCATCCGGCGAAGGCTTTGGAGGCGACCCTTGCTCCCGTGCGGCTCCGAGCCGGTGCCGCCCAGGTCGATCGGGGAGCGAAAGTGGCCCTCGACGTGGAAGCCGTCGGGCGCCGCAAGGTCACGCTGTGGCTTCGCGCTCCAGGTGAGGGCTGGCGACCGATGCTCCTCCCGCTCGACTCACTGGGGCGGGCGAGGTTCATGGCCGGACCGCTTGAGAGTGATCTCTTCGCCCGCGCGACCAGCGGTCGCCGGACCTCGGATACTGTCGAAATCCATGTCCGGCTGCCGGTGTTTATTGGCGCGGTCACGGTCACCGCTCATTACCCGAGCTATCTCCGGCTCGACGACGAGCCGGTGCAACTGAGCGGCGATACGATTCTCGCTCCCGCGGGCACTCGATTCGAGACTAAGGGCGAAGCGACCGCGCCGCTGGCATCTGCCGGATGGAAGATCGGCGACGCGAACGAGGAGATGTCCGTCTCTGCCGCCCGGTTCTCGGGCAGCTTCACGCCTCGAAGCTCCGGCGTATACCGGCTCTCGCTGGTCACAGCAGCCGGTGCGCCGCTCGCGGGCGACACCCTCCGGCTGCCGATCCGCCTGGTGGCCGACAGCGCGCCGCGGGTTGACATCCCGATTCCCGGCAGCGATACCATCGCGCCGCTGAATCTGCTCATTCCTCTAGTGATCGATGCGCGCGACGATCACGGCATTCGCAACGTCTCGCTCGAAACCCGCCGCATCAGTCAGCTGGGCGGCGCCGATCCGGTGCGCCGCGAGTCGGTCCCGCTACCCAGCGGCACCACCGACCGTGGCATTCTCTCCTACACGCTCGACCTGAACCGCCGAGGACTCCTGCCGGGCGATACGCTCCGCTACACCGCCGTTGCCACCGACAACTCACCCACGGGCCAGACCGGGCGATCGCGCGAATTCGTTCTCCGGCTGCCGACGATGAGCGAAGTGCGCGCCGCCGAACGGCAGACCAGTCGCGTCGTCGCCGAGCGGCTGGACAGTCTGGCAGCGGAAAGCAAGCAGCTGGAGCGCCGGACCGAGGACCTTGCCCGGGAACAGCCGCGCACCGATTACCGGCAGGACGGCAAGCAGCCGGACGCGCTGGCGTACGAGGAAGCAAAACGAGCCGAGGCGGTTGCGGCGCAGCAGCAGAATCTGGTTGCGCAAGCCGAAGGGCTGCAGCAATCGCTCGAGGCGCTCCAGAAGGCCGCGGAGGCTGCCGGGTTGAAGGACTCTGCGTGGCAGCAGCAACTCGCGGAAATCCGCGATCAGCTCGAGCGGGCGCTCACCCCGGAGCTGCGCGAGCAGCTGCAGAAGCTCCAGCAGGCGCTCAAGGACCTGAACGCGGACGCGACCAAAGAGGCGCTGGAACAACTGACGGAACGGCAGCGACAGCTTCGTGAAGCGTTGGAGCAGGCCAAGGAGCTATTCCGCCGGGCCGCGATCGAGGGCGATCTCGCCAACCTGTCCCAGGAGTCCCGCGACCTGGCCCAGGAGCAGAAGCGGTGGAGCGAGCAGGTCGGCGCCGCCGACAGTGCCCGGGCGGCCTCGGCCGAGGCGCAGCTTGCCACTCGAACCGACTCGCTTGCCTCGGCCCTCGGCCAGCTGGCGCCGCAGATGCCGGCGGAGCGGAAGGACATGATAGAGCAGGTCGCGCAGCAAGCCGGCAGTGCGGCCCGTCAGATGCAGCAGGCCGGCAAGTCGGCTCAAAAAGGCCAGCGCGACCGCGCCCGCCAGGAGGGCCGCAAGGCGGCCGAGCAGCTTGAGCCACTAGGTGAGAGCCTGGATCAGCAGCGGGAGGGCCTGCAGCAAGAGTGGCGGCAGGAGATCAGCGAGGGGCTCGACCGAGCGCTCGCGGAAACCACTCGGCTTTCGGAACGGCAGCTGGCGATCGCCCGAGGGCTGCAACGGAGCGCGCCGACACCGACAATCCGCGGGGAGCAGGCGGCAGTTCAGGAAGGCGTGGGCCGGCTTCAGTCCCAGATCCGCGGACTGTCGGGCAAGAACGCGCTCGTGCCGCGCCAGATCGCGGAAGCGCTCGCTGCCGCGGAGCTCCAAATGTCGCGCTCGCTCGACGCCGTCTCCTCGAGCAACCCCAACACCCGCGAGGCCTCGGAGCGTGCTGGCACCGCGGTGGACGCGCTGAACGTGGCGGCGTATCAGCTGCTGCGGGCACGCTCCAGCGTCGCCGGCGCCTCGTCGGGGTCCGGCTTGGCCGAGGCGATGGAACGAATGGCCCAGCTCGCCGGGCAGCAGGGGCAAATCGGGCAGCAGGCGCAGGGACTCATGGGCATGATGGGCGATGCCGGTGTGGGGGAGCAACTGCGGCAGCTGGGCGCTCGGCAGCGTGCGATGGCAGAGGAGCTGGAGAAGCTTCGCGGTCAGGCAAACATGCCGGGCGCGGGCGAGATGGCGGATGAGGCAAAGGACCTCGCGCGGCGGCTCGAGGCCCAGCGACTCGATCGCGAAACCGTGGAACGCCAGGAGCGACTGTTCCGTCGGATGCTCGACGCCGGGCGCACGCTCCAGGGACGTCAGGAAGACGACAAGAAAGAGCGGCAGAGCACGACCGCTAAGAACGACAGCGTCCACCTGCCTCCGGCCCTGCGGGAGGCGCTGCTCCAAGACGACAACCAGCTCCGGGTCCCAACGTGGGAAGAGCTGCAGAGGCTGTCGCCGGAGGATCGTCGCCTGGTAGTGGACTACTTCCGGCGGCTGTCGGAGCGCGAGAAGTGATTCTCCTGCGCGCCAGGCGGACTTTGTCAGCAGCGCTCGGGCTGATCGGACTCGCGGCCCTCGCGCACGGCCTTGCCGCGCAACAAGCGCCGGACCCCGCGCGCCGAGGCTTTGAACTCGAGCGCCGGGGAAACTATGGCGATGCCGTGGGTGCATATCGCGACGCGCTCAAGAAAAAGCCCAATGATGCTGCTGCGCTGTTCGGCCTCGAGCGCTCGCTGATTGCGCTGGACCGGCCGGCGGACATCCTGACGGATGCACGGGCTGCCATCGCAGCCAGTCCCGGCACCGGCGCCTTCTACGGCGTTGCGCTGCGTGCCTGGGCGGCGAGCGGCCGGCCCGACAGCGTACGGGCGGTGGCGCAGCAGTGGGCTGCAGTCGATTCCACCGATGAGACACCCTATCGGGAATGGGGCGCCGCCGCCCTCGCCCGCCACGACCGCGACGAAGCGCGGATGGCATACCAGACGGCGCGAGACCGGCTCCACCGGCCGGACGCGTTGGCGGGAGAGCTGGCGATGGTACTCTCGGAAGAGCACGACTGGGCCGGCGCGGTGCGGGAGTGGAGCAGCGCCGTAGCAAAGGTCTCGGGCTATCGCAGCACGGCGGTGCGGGCCCTGAGTCCGGCGCCGGAGGAGGACAGGTCAAAGATCTTGCGCGACTTCGGCAAGCAGACCGCTCCCACCGCTCGTTGGCTCGAGGCCGACCTCCGAGCGCAGTGGGGCGATCCGCTGGGCGGGTACCAGGTGCTCTCGGCCAACTTGCCGACCGATCGCGGCCGGGCGGTGGAAGCCATCTCGGGATTCCTCGATCAAGTCCGCGACCAGACGGGCCCGGAGGCGCGCCGGGCGCAAGGGCTTGCCCTTGCTGCTCTGGCCGACCGCACGCCCGGGCCCGGTGGATCCCAACTGCGGCTCGAGGCCGCGCAGGCATTTGCCGACGCCGGCGACCAGGCGGCGGCGAAGCGGTTGCTTGGCGGCATGGCGGCCGCAATTGATCTCACCTCCGGCGCCGGGGCGACCCTGGTCGGCGTGCTGGTGAAGGAAGGCAAGGTTGAGGATGCGGAGCGAAAGCTGGAGCAGCTCAAGCCAGGCCTCGTCAGCGAGGATTGGATGGCGTTGCGCCGGACGGTGGCTTGGGGATGGGTCCGTGCAGGCAAGCTCGATCGCGCCGATTCGATGATTGTCGCCGATTCGAGCGTCGAGGGTCTCGCCATGGCAGGGCAGCTTCGCCTCTTTCACGGTGACCTGGACAGCGCCGCGATATTGCTCAAGCTCGCCGGTCCGTTTGCCGGCACCAGGGAGGAGGCAACGGCCCGCGCGGCAACGCTTGCCATGCTGCAACCGATCCAGGCGGACACTCTCCCGGCCCTGGGCGCCGCCTTGCTCGCGGTCGAACGGGGAGATACTGCCCGGGGTGTGCAGCAGCTGGAGAAGGTGGCCGACGGCCTGCCGATCGATGCGGGCGGGGCCGAGATCCGGCTGTACGCCGGCCGCGTGGCGCAGAGCGCAGGACGGACCGCGGATGCGGAGCGGTTGTTACGATCCGCTGCCGTGCCGGATGCCAAGACGACGGCTCCGGCGGCGGAGCTCGCGCTCGGGCAGCTACTCCTGGACAGTGGCCGAGCGAAGGAAGCCACCGAGGTGTTGGAGCACATGATCCTCGGCTTTCCGGAGAGTGCGCTGGTGCCGCAGGCACGCAGGCTGCTCGATCAGGCCCGCGGGGCGGTCCCTCAGACGTGAGCCCTCATGCGGCGGCGTGATTTTGTCGGGCAGGCGCTGGGAGTCATGGCAGCCATCGGACCGGCGCGCCGGCTGGTGGCGTTTCCCCGAGCGGCCGGGTGGCTGCTCGTGCCCATGGATGATGCGCAGAGCGATCACCTCAAGGCCTACGGCCTCACCTATCGGGCCGTTCAACGCGGGATCCGGGCGGAGTGGTTGCTCAACTATCGCAATGGATCGTTTTTGATTCCAGCGGATCAGGCCACGCCGCGAGACGCGGCGCTCGCCGGGATCAGTGTCCAGCCGCTGGACGACGGCGCCGTGCTGCAGATGCGGGCCGAGATCCAGGCCGGCAACATGGATGCGATCCCGCTGGAGAAAGCCCCCAAGGTCGCGGTATACGTGCCACCCAACGCGCCGCCATGGGACGATGCCGTCACCATGGTCCTCAACTACGCCGGCATCGAGTTTGAGAAGATCTGGGACCCTGAAGTTCTGCGCGACGGGCTCAAGAAGTACGACTGGCTCCACTTGCATCATGAAGACTTCACCGGGCAGTACTCGAAGTTCTATCTCAACTACGCCGGCGCCCCGTGGTTGCTCGACATGGTCAAGCAGAATACGGCCATGGCGCGAACATTGGGATTCGCGAGCGTGCCGGAAGAGAAAAAGGGGGTAGCGAGAGCAATCGCCGCCTACGTGGAGCGGGGCGGATTCCTGTTCGCGATGTGTACGGCGACCGAGACGCTGGACCTGGCGCTCGCGGGTCTGGGGGTAGATATCGCCACCGATTACGCCGATCGCAGCCCGATGGACCCCAATGCATCGGCCAAGATGCACTGGGAGCTGGCGCTGGCGTTTCAGAACGCGAAGCTCGAGCTCAACCCGTCGGTGCCGGTCTTCTCCGATATCGACGGACATCAGGTCAATTCACTCGACCGGCGTCAGCCCCTTGGCTCCTTCACCTTGTTCAACTTCAGCGCCAAAATCGACCCCGTGGCGACCATGCTGGTGCAGAACCACCGGCAGGTCATTCCCGATTTCTACGGGCTCACTACGTCGTTCACCCGGCGGACCCTCAAGCCGAGCGTTACCATACTTGCCGACGAGCCGGGAGCACCGTGGGTCAAGTACATCCACGGCGAGCGAGGGCAGGGGACCTGGACGTTTTTCGGAGGGCATGATCCGGAAGACCCGCAGCATCAGATTGGTGACCCTCCGACCGACCTCTCACTCCATCCGCACTCGCCGGGATACCGGCTCATCCTCAACAACGTGCTTTTCCCCGCGGCGAAGAAGAAGGAACTCAAGACCTGACGCCCGCTGCGCGAGTAAATTGCACGATGGCTTGCTTTCACCCTTCCGTGCTTCCGTGGTTTAAAGCCCAATGACGACGCCGACCGAGCGGATCTCCGCCGAAGTCCGCGACTATCTGGCGGGCGAGATCGCTGCCGCCGGCGGACGCGAAGTCTCGTTCGTTGCCCAGGTCGATCCCGAGGGCAGGATCACGGGCGCCCGCGCCGTTGCCCGAGGCACCGTGGATCTCGTGCTCGCACTCCCCGGCGTGGCTGGACGCGGCGAGATGCTGTTGCACAACCATCCGAGCGGCAGACTCGACCCTTCGGTTCCCGATCTCAACGTGGCCGCCACGCTGCACGACGGCGGGGTGGGGTTCGGTATCATCGACAATGCGGCCGAATCGCTCTACGTCGTGGTAGAGGTGCCGCGGGACCGCGAGGTCCGGCCGATCGATGCACTGGACGTGGTGGCGATGCTGGGCGAGCGGGGACCGGTGGCCCGGGTACTGGGCCGCTACGAGGACCGGCCGACGCAGCGGGACATGGCTGCATATGTGGCCGATGCCTATAACGACGGTGGCATCGTGCTGCTGGAAGCGGGGACGGGGGTGGGCAAGTCGTTCGCCTATCTCATTCCCGCGCTCGCCTGGGCCCGGGCCAACGGCGAACGAACCGTCGTCAGCACCAACACGATCAACCTGCAGGAACAGCTCGTCGGTAAGGACCTGCCGCTGCTTCGGAAGGCGCTCGAAACCGACGACTACACGCCGACGTTTGCGCTGCTCAAGGGTTGGCGAAACTATCTCTGCCTGTCTCGCCTCGACGGCGCGATGAGCGGCCAGCGCACGCTGTTCGAGCCCGACAAGCACGACGAGCTGCTCGGCCTGGTCGAGTGGGCGGCTCACACCGCCGACGGAACCTTGAGCGACCTCCCGGTCGCGCCCGCCGCGGAGGTGTGGGACGAAGTCAGTGCGGAACCCGACCTCTGCACCCGCCTCAAGTGCCCGCACTTCGATCGTTGCTTCCTGTTCCGCGCCCGCCGGCGAGCGGCCGAGGCTGATGTGGTCGTGGTGAACCATCATCTGTTGGCAGCGGATCTGTCGGTGCGCCAGGCGTCGGACAACTGGGAGGAGGCGGCGGTGCTCCCGCCGTACCGCCGTCTCGTGTTGGACGAGGCGCACCACCTGGAGGACGTGGCCGCCCAGCACCTCGGGCTCCAGGTCACCAGCCGGGGGGTTCAGCGGCTGCTGAGCCGGTTCGAGCGGCGGGGCAAGGGTCTCCTACCCACGTTGGCATTCGAGCTTGTGGCCGAAGGCGGTGAGGGCGGAGCCGCCGGGCTAGAGCTGCTGCGCGAGCGAGTGCTGCCTGCGCTGCATCACGCCCGGCAGGCCACCGACGCTTTATTCCTGCGGCTCCACGGGAGGCTCGAGTACGTTCCCGG
The DNA here is from genome assembly GCA_035495075.1 of Gemmatimonadales bacterium. Taxonomy (GTDB): domain Bacteria; phylum Gemmatimonadota; class Gemmatimonadetes; order Gemmatimonadales; family GWC2-71-9; genus DASQPE01. Next base: position 12,586 of record DATJGL010000079.1, on the reverse strand, counting down.
CGCCCAGCTCCGGCTCGACGAGCAATTTGCTGCCGATCCGGTGTGGGCCGATGGTCTCCGCCGCGAGCTGGATACCGGACTCGACGCGCTGCGCACCCTGGCAGACCTGCTCGAATCGGTGGCCGACCGGTTGGGTGATCGGGAGGCCACGGATCGCACTCGGCAACTACTGCAGGAATTGCGCGGCGTCATGCGACGCCTGGCCACCATCGGCGACGGGCTCAATCGCACCTTGCGGCCTGCCGGCGGCGGCCCACCCACCGTGCGATGGATGGAGCGCACCGGTCAGCGCGCGGGAACCCTCGCCTTGTCTGCCGTGCCTCTCGATCTCGCTCCGCTGCTGCGCGAGCTGCTTTGGCAACGGCTCGACACGGTCGTTCTTACCAGCGCTACGCTCGCAGCAGGGGGGGATTTCGGTTTTTTGGAGTCGCGACTGGGGCTCGATGGCGACGCAAGTCCCGTGTCGGTGCGCGAAGTGCTCGCTTCGCCGTTCGATTACCCATCCCAGTGCTTGTTCGGGGTCCCCACGGACCTCCCGACCCCGCGAGCCGACGAGCCCGGCCACGATGCGGCATTGGCGCAGATCGTGACCGATCTGGCCTTTGCCTCCGACGGCGGCATGTTCGTGCTGTTTACCAGTCACGCGGCTCTTCGGCGCGCTGCCGCGGGTCTTCGAGGCACCCTGAGCAGCCGATGGCCGATGCTGGTGCAGGGTGAGGCTGCCCGCGATCTCCTGCTGCGCCGGTTTCGCGAGGCAGGGAATGCGATCCTGCTGGGCACGGACTCGTTCTGGGAAGGGGTGGATGTACCCGGCCGCGCGCTCCGCGCCCTCGTACTCAACAAGCTACCTTTCAAGGTTCCGTCCGAGCCGCTCACCGCCGCGCGGCTCGAACGTTTGGCAGAACAGGGAAGCGATGGGTTTTCGGGATACTTGCTTCCCCACGCCGCTCTCAAACTCAAGCAAGGGTTCGGAAGACTGATCCGAAGCCGGCAGGACGTGGGGGTCGTATTGCTGCTGGATAACCGAGTTGTCACCAAACGCTACGGACCCCTCGTCCTGAGCGGGTTGCCGCGCGCCGAGACGGTCATCGGTAGCTGGACGGAGATCCGCACCAAGTGTGAGGATTTCTTCGCCCGCTTCGGCATCGGGGCCGGCGTATGATCTCGCTCAAGCCCGGCAAGATCATTGGAGTGGGCCGGAACTACCTCGCGCACGCGCGCGAGCTTGGCAACGACGTTCCAGCAGAGCCGATCATCTTTCTCAAGCCGACGACTGCATTGCTCGAGCCCGGTGGGGTAATTGTGCTGCCGCGCGTCTCCGAGCGAGTGGAGTTCGAGGCTGAGATCGGGGTCGTCCTGGGTCGCCGGTTGCGTCATGCGACGGTAGAGCAGGCGGAGAAGGCTATTGGTGGGTTCACCTGTGTCAACGATGTGACCTGCCGGGACCTACAACAGAAGGACGGCCAGTGGAGCAGGGCAAAGGGATTCGACACCTTCTGCCCGATCGGCCCACGGGTCGTCTCCGGGCTCGATTGGCGGTCACTCGAGCTCCGCGGGCGGGTGAACGGCCAGGAGCGACAGCGTGCCAAGGCCACCGAGATGCACTTCTCGATCCCGACGCTCATCTCGTTCATCAGCGGCATCATGACGCTCGAGCCGGGTGACCTGATCGCGACCGGAACACCGGCCGGGACCGGCCAGCTCGCCGCTGGCGACGTGGTGGAAGTCGAAATCCCCGGAGTCGGGGTGCTTGCCAATCCGGTGAGCGCCGAGAACGGCCGATGATCAAGCTCAGTGAGCGGATCGAGAAACTCCCCGGCTATCCGATGGCCGAGCTTCCGGCCATCAAGCGACGGCTGCTGGAACAGGGCGTTGATGTGATCGACGTCGGCCCGGGCGACAACGATGCACCGCCCTCCGACGTCACGCTGGAGGCGATGAATTCGGCCATCCGGACTCCGGCGCTCAGCAAGTACGGCTTCCAGCAGGGGCTTCCGGAGTATCGCCAGGCTGCAGCGCGCTGGGTCGAGCGCCGGTTCGGTCTCCGGTTCGATCCGACCAGCGAGCTGCTTCCGCTCATCGGATCGAAAGAGGGGCTGGCGCACGTCGTTTTCGCCGTCGCGGATCCCGGTGATGTCGCGATCGTGCCAGAACCCGGGTACCAGGCGTATCTGGGAGGGGCGATCCTGGCCGGTGCCGAGCCGTACATCGTGCCCCTGCGGCGAGAGCAGCGCTTCCTGCTCGAGCTGGACCAGATTCCCGGCGAGATCTTGCGGCGGGCAAAGATTGTTTTTCTCAACTACCCCAACAACCCCACGGCGGCCGTTGCCCCGGTTGAATACCTGGAGCGGGCGGTTGCCGTTTGCCGGCGATACGAAATCCTGCTCGCCTACGACAATGCATACTGCGACCTGACGTTTGACAACTACCGGGCGCCCAGCATCTTCGAGATACCGGGCGCGCGCGAGATCTCGGTCGAGTTCTTCTCGCTCTCGAAGAGCTTCTCTATGACCGGCTGGCGGTTGGGCTTTGCGGTGGGCAGCAAGGAGTTGATCGGCGCGCTCACGCGGGTGAAGTCGTACGTGGACACGGGGCCCTGGCTAGCGGTCCAGAAAGCCGGCGCCGCGACGCTGGACCAGGCCGAGGCACTGGTGGAGCCCATTCGGGCAGAGCTGAAACACCGGCGTGACGCCGCCGTCGCTGCGCTGCGCGAGGTAGGTTTCGTGGTCGAGGCACCGGTGGCCACCCTGTATCTCTGGGTGGCGCTTCCTGCCGGTATTCCCTCGGCGCTGTTCGCTCGACGCGCCCTCGAGGAAGCAGGTGTCATCGTGCTTCCGGGGAGCGCGTTCGGACCCGGCGGCGAAGGCAATTTCCGCATCGCGCTGACAGTGGGAGCCGCCCGACTCGCGGCGGCGGTCCACCGGCTCGGGGGAATCTTGGAGCAGATGCGCAGTGGAGCACTCGCACGCACCGCGTAGTCCCGCGCACCGGACTCGGACGCGGGAGTGGACCTGGATCGCGCTGGCTCTCAGCATCGCGGTCCACGTGGTGCTCGTCCTGGTCAGCAGCGTCGACGGCCGGCCGCCGGTCGTGCCGCATCGGCAAACGCAGGTCATCGTGCTCCCGCCGATCTCCGAAGCGCCTCGGGCGGTCCAGATGCCGTACCGGGAAGCGCCGCCCGATGTCGGCGTCCCATCCCGGCGCCCTCGGGAACCTCGTCGGTTGCCGGACCAGACCGAAGTCACCCAATTGCCCCCTCCAGTCAGACGGCCACGGCCCGATTCGGGAATTGTCGCGGTGCCTGCACCCGTGGCGCCCGGCCGCATTGGCCCCGACTGGGGCGACGGACAATTGTGGGTAAGGCCGCTCCCGCTACCACCGCAGGAGTTGGCCCAACGGCTGCGGAAGAGCGACGCAGCGTTGGCTGACAGCGTAGTGAAGGCCACCATCCAGGCGTTTCTCGATTCAGTCGCCCACGAGCCTGGCGCCGACACGGCGACTCTGCCGGCCTGGAGCACCGAGATTGCCGGCAAGAAGTTTGGAATCGACCAGAAGTACCTGACGGTGGCCGGCCTGAAGATTCCGGCTGCGGTGCTGGCTTTGATCCCGCTGCATGGCGGGACCAACGAGTCGAAAGCCTTCGATCGGACCGACGAGCTGCTGACAGATCTCAAGTACGCGGCCAATCGGGCTCAGACCACCTCCGACTTCAAGAAGGCGATCAAAGAAATGCGCCACCGCAAGCAGGAGGAACACGAGTTTCAGCGCAATCAGAGCAAGCCTCCGCCGCCCGAACTGCGCTCGCCTCCGCCGGTACCGGTGGTCACCCAGGCGAATCCCGACTCGACGCGACAGCGTCCCCAATGAAGCTCATCGATACCGACGAAACCGTCGTGCTGGTGACGGGCACGGCGTTGACGGCTGAGGAACGTGACCGCCCGACGGCCTACGTGCTCAAGGCCGAGATCGACCGCCGCGGTGACGGCCACACCTATCGACGGGCTGTGGTGGTGGGCGACATCTGGTATCTCGAGAACCGGATTTTCCACCTGAATCCAACGATCGCCATCGGCGGCCCGGGCGCCAACGCCGTGACCAGCGAGTTTGCCCAGGCTCTCCCGACCCTGGTCAACGTGGACGACCGGGTCTTCGTCCAGGCGGACTTCGACGGAGAGCTCAAGCGCGCGAATCTCTGGGGCGCGGATGCTGCCGCGACCGCCAAGGCCGTCGAGATGTTTGTGGGGCAGGGGATGTTGGACGATCTACTTCAGCGGATCTGGAAGTTCAGGGCGGGAACGTTTGTTTGAAAAGCGTTCACGCTTTATTCTCCCAGCAAATCCTCTAACGCTTTATCAACCACCTCCGCCGTCCGGCCCTCGATGATCTTCCGCAGGACATCGGCAGCCTCCAACGGGAGGCTGTCGGGGTGCACTCGATCCTTCGCAAAGCGCACTACCGTCCCGAGCGGAATCGGCGCAACGGCCGGGTCATCGGAATTCTCTTCGTCCTGCACAGCCGCCTCGTAGCTGGACCCCGGGACGCTGTCGGCCCACGGCTCCGGCTCGTCATCGGTGTCGAGCTGCAGGTCCGGAGGGATCGTCACCATCGCGAACAGCTGACACTGAAGCCCCGGCGGCGCCTCGCGCGCCACCAGGACAACGGGCACCGGCTGCTCGAACAACTTGTGAGAATGCACCTGGTCCCAGGCCTCCGGCGGCAGGGCGCAGCGAGCCACCAGCCGGCCGTTCCGATACGTCGCCATGCAGACCATGCCACTGGGCGTGCGCTCGTCTTCGACCAGCCCAACGTTCAGCTCGACGGGCCCCTCGGTTGCGGCGAGGGCCGCGGGCGAGGGTTGGGAGCCGGATTCTCCTTCGAATGGTGTGCTCATGGTGGGAGCGTAGCGACGGGGCGAGCGCTGCGCCACCCCCCGCATCACAGCGTGCGGCCGGTCACATGGGCATTCAGGGGCTTCTAATCACGCCATTCTGGTCGATTTGTGCAGCACCAGCTCCAAAATCCTCTTCCGAAAGCGACCGCACGAGATCGGCGGCCGCGCCAGCGGAGTCCGGCATAGGTCCCTTGAGGGGTACCTGCCGCATGGGGGCAAGTTTCGCTCGCGTCATCTTCCCATCATCGTCAAACTCGACCTGAAGCACGCCGGTAAGCCCCTGCGGTCCGGACAGGTTGAATCCGCGATAGTTGGCGAAGTTCCCCAGTGAATAAGCGATCAGCCGGCCCTGCCAGATTTCCATCCCTCGTAACACATGGGGACCGTGGCCCACGACAAGATCGGCCCCGGCCTCGATGGCGGCATGGGCCCAGGCCCGCAGGTCGCCGCGCGGCTCGTGCCCCAACGACTCGGCGACGAAGGGGACGTGCTGCGCGGAGGCCCCTTCCGCACCACCGTGAAAGGTCACGACGAGCAGATCCACCAGGGGCCGGATCGAGTCCACCACCGCTACGGTACGAGGAATGTCCAGCAGGTCATAGGCGAATGGATACGTGGCAAACCCGATCACCCCGACCGTGGTGAGCGCCTCGCCCCGGCGCACGGTATCGATCGCGATCTGGCCCAGCGGGCCGTACGTGTGAAGCCCGGTAGCAGCGAGCGTGGCCTCGGTGGACTGTCGGCCGTCGAGCCCGAAATCGTTTGCGTGGTTGTTCGCCAGGTTGAGGTGGGTAAACCCTACCTCGGTGAGGCGGGGGGCAAGCCAGGTCGGGGTGAGAAACGCGTAGCAGCGAATGGGCTCCGGCTTTGCCGGATGCTTGGGGTGGTGGCGGGTTGCTTTCGCCTTCCGTGCGGCCGCGACCGAGTCGGCGGTCCGGCGTGCCTGGGCGGCGCGGGCCGAATCCGCGGCGGACGGACTCGCGGCCTCGTCGGTCCACTTCACGGATTTGCGCTTCCCACACTTTTCGGTCTCACCACTATCCGCTAACACGCCCTCGAAGTTCCCGATGACGAGATCGCCGTTCAGAAAGGGCTTCGCCTCCTGCAACAGCGTTCGTGCGCTGTCCGGTGGAACGCCGCCGGGAATGGTCATCGTACCGAGGTTGATGTCGCCCACGAATGCGAGGCGCACCGGAGTGCGCGCATGCCGAACGGGAGCGGCGTCGGCGGGCGCCGCACCACCAGCCTTAGCCGGTGGAACACCGGATGGAGGCTGTGGCGGGCTAGGTTCCGCTCGAGGTGCGGCCGGACTTGGTGCGGTAGTGGGTGGCTTGGGTGACGCGCAGGCCATGCCGCCAACGAGCAGCCACAGGAGACTGCTTCGACGTGGCACCCGGTTCAGGCGGCCGCGTCGCGCAGGTAGGCGGCCAGTCGTCGGATGCTCCGTTCCCGGCCTACGACGGCGAGCAGCTCGTTCACCGGCTCGGAAACCGTGCTGCCGGTGAGCACCACCCGGATCGGTTGGAGGAAATCGCCGAGCTTGAGACCCTGCTGCTCGGCGACGTCCTTGAGCCGCTCGAGCAGATGGTCGGCCGACCATTGATCGACGCCGACTTCCTCCAGCGTCCGGCGAGCGAGATCCAGATTTTCGCGGAACTGCGGTCCCATCTTGCGCACCAGTTGCTCGCCTTTGGCATCGAACCGAACCCTGCTGGGGTCAATGCGGGTCGCTACCTGCTCCGCCAACTGGGTGATGGTTCTCGACCGCGCCTTCACGGCATCGATGATCGGGCGGATGTCCTGGCCGGCGTCGGTGGCTCCCAGGCGGGCCAGCTGCCGTCGCACGGGCTCGAGCAGTTCGTCAGCGGGGGTCGCAGAGAGGTACTGCCCGTTCATCCACTCGAGCTTCGCGACGTCGAACACGGCCGGCTTGCTCTGAATGCCCTCGAGCGAGAAGAGCCGGATCAGCTCAGCCTCGGGCATGATCTCGCGATCGCCACCGGGGGACCAGCCGAGGAGCGCAAGGAAGTTGCGCATCGCGGCTGGAAAGATCCCCTGGTCGCGGTAGTCACCCACGGCGGTCGCGCCATGTCGCTTCGACAGCTTTTTCCCATCCGGCCCCAGAATCATCGGGACGTGAGCGAACACCGGCGGCTCATGCCCAAGGGCCCGGTACAGCAGGATCTGCTTTGGCGTGTTGGAGACGTGATCATCCCCCCGGATCACGTGGCTGATCCGCATGGCGATGTCGTCGGAGACCACGGCCAGGTTGTAGATGGCCGAGCCGTCGCTCCGGAGGATCACGAAGTCGTCCAGCTCCTGGCTGTTGATCTGGATCGGGCCGTGCACCGCGTCGTTCCAGGCGACCTGCTCATCGGGGACGAAGAATCGGATGGTAAAGCTCAGCCCCTGATCGAGCCTCGCTTTCACGTCATCCGGGCTCAGGCGCCGGCAGCGCCGGTCGTAGCGAAAGCTCGATCCGGCCCTTTCGGCTTCGGCTCGGCGTGCGTCGAGCTCTTCCCGGGTGCAGAAGCAGCGATAGGCTTTTCCTTCAGCGAGAAGACGCTCAGCGTCGGCGCGGTGCTGATCGGCATAGGCCCCCTGGAAGTATGGCCCCTCGTCCCAGCCGATCCCCAGCCAGTCGAGCCCGTCGAGGATGACCTTGGTGTGCTCCTCTGTGCTCCGTTCGCGGTCGGTGTCCTCGATGCGAAGCACGAAGGTGCCATCGGTCTTGTGAGCGAACAGCCAGTTGAAGAGTGCAGTGCGCGCTCCGCCTACATGGAGATATCCGGTGGGGGACGGCGCAAAACGAACCCGAGGGGTCATGCGACGGGGGGCTAGCTGGTGACGGGGACACCCCAGTTGACCGGCGCGCCGCTACCTAGCGACGACCGCACCGAGGCCGAACGTAAAGCAAGGAGCGCAAGCTCCGGAACGGAGTGGGAGGGATTCGAACCCTCGATAGAGGTTTTCACCCCTATAACGGTTTAGCAAACCGCCGCCTTCAGCCTCTCGGCCACCACTCCTGATTGATAGGCAAGAACTTAGCCAGCCGACTCCGGGTCCTTCAAGGCCAGTGTAGACGAATTTGTAGACACTACGCCTCGACAACCTTGAGGAGTTCACGCACCGCTACGGTCTCGCGATCGGCCGAGCCAGCCATGCTCGCCGCGATCCTCGCAGCATCGTCCTGCGCGTGCGGCTCGGGCGCGTGCTGGGCGTATCGCAGCGTCATTGCCGGCGTCTTGTCCCCCAGGATTGTCTGAAGCCGGGGAAGCGCCACTCCAGCCATCACAGCGTGAACCCCAAATGTGTGTCGCAAGTCGTGAACGACCGTATGAGGCCACGCAAGCCGCCGAACGACACGAGCGAAGATACGTTCGGCCGCCTGATATGTGAACGGGGCAGGGGAAACGTAGTCCTGCGGTCCGGCCGGAACGGCCTCGCGATGCATCGCCAGCACTCCGGCGAGCCCTTCGCTCACCGGCACCCGGCGCTTGTGCCCCTTTGTCGTCTCGACGCCGCCACCGCGCACGATAATGGTGCGTCCGGCGAATCGCACATCCTGCCACCGCAGTCCGCGGTTACCGCGCCTGTGCGCTGCCACGACCGCTTCACCGAGCCTGAGCCCGGTCTCGGCCAGCAGCTTGAACAGGGGTACCCACTCTCGCGGCAGCGTCCAGCATTCCTTAGCTCAAGCGCCGAACGCGCGTACACTGTAGTGTGGGCCGTAGCCCCGGACAAGGCGAGGGGTGGCGCCCCTAGCGCTCCCTTGGTGCAGATGCCGAGCAATGCCCATCCATCTGGGGACTGCGCCACACTCATAATGCCGGGATCGCTGGTCAGCGTTCAGCCTCGTGCTCCGTGACGGCGGCGCGTCCAGCCCATGTCGGCAACGCCCTTCCCGCGGCCGGAGGCGAACACTTGCTCGTCCCCTCCAAGCTTAGGAAGCTGGCCAACTACAGGGCTGGCGTCGAAATGGAAGGCAACTTTGTTCCGAAGGCGGCGGAGGTACTTATTGCTAAAGTGCCTCGCCTCTTTCTCGCGCACCAACTCCGCCACCTTTTGGTACTGCGGGAGGTGCCGAAAGTCTCTCCCCATTGTCCCCGCGACGCCTAGACCCTCGTAGAGCACAGCGCCGGTGGAAAGGAACGCTGAGAAGCGTTCGCGCCGAAGCCGTGGGCTTTGCCAGGTTAGCGGAGCGAGTAAGGCCCAGCGTCCCACGGTGAGGGCATTGGCGAGACGTGCGAGTCTGAGAAGTGCAGCAAGTCGCTTGTCATGGATAAGTGTCTTGAACTCTTTCTGAGGCATTACAACTTGCCAATCGCGGCGAGGCATGGTGAGGACCTCTGCGGGGGAAGGTGCGGATGCCGGGAACGGCAGAACTCAACTGCAAACCAAGTCGCGCGCGCGCGAGCTGTACCCGTGCTGTAACCGTTAGTGTAACTAATCAAGCCCAACCACCGGCTACGGTGCACAACGGAGGTTTGCTTGGCTCGCTCTGCGGTTCGTTCCTGACAAGGACTTACATGCGGTAGTGGCTAATGTTGGTTGAATGTGGTTGGGCGGCGACAGGGCTCAAAATCCACCGGGGGCAACCCCGTGCGAGTTCGACTCTCGCCTCGGGCACTCACTGGCGTAGAACGCTTTAGGGGCCATGCAAGACATCGGGCTGCGGCACCAACTAGCGACGCCGTAGCCTGATATCGTTTTATCGGTGTATGGTGTGGAAGCTGAGCGGCAAATCGTTGAACTGAACTCACCGATCGGACCGGCTCACAGCGGCTTGAACGAAAACTGCTGTCCGCCCACGGAGGCCTCATACATGAGCCCGCCCTTTACCATCGTCACGATCGCGACCCCGTTGCGGTACGCGAGGTCGAGCCCCGCGCGGGCGGTCACGGCCACAGCGGATGCCTGTCCGTCGAGCTTGATTTTGCCGTTTTTGAAGCTGTCCATCGAGGCCTTGTCTTGCAGGAAGACGATCTCACTATAGGCCTGACCGCCGAGCTGCAGACCGATCGTGACTTGGGTCAGACTGGTCTTCCCGATGAGCTTGCCGCCTTCATAGACGAAGCCATCTCCGTGCGCGCCGCCGACGCCGATCGCCCCTTTGCCCACGCTGGGATAGACTGCATATCCCCGCGCATTCTCGAAGAACTTAGCCAACTCCGGTTTCTGCTCTTTGAACTTGGCAATGACTTCCTGAGCCTTTTCGTCCTTTTGCTGCGCCTGGACCGGCCGGGCAAGGAACGCCAGTCCGGCCAGCGCTGCCAGTAGAGGTATGCGCATAGGCCTGGTTGATTGAGAGTAAGGAAAGTGGTTGGCCACAGTGTAATTTCCGTGCATCAATCTCGGGGGCAATTCAAGAATGCGACATCGAATGCTGACCTGGGTTGCATCTGAGAGAACCGTGACCCCAACCAGAAAATTGTCAATCTCGGCCCACTCGACAGCACCTTGGTGCGGTCCGGAAGTCCGATACCCTTAGCGGCAGTTATACGGCGATCGGCACGCGAGCCGGTCCGCCGACCAGAGAGTGGAAGAGTGACGGACTCGGGATGGTATCGTAGACTTAGTACCTCGTCTCCAACTGGTCCAGATTCTTTCGGGCCGTCCTGCACTGCCAGCGTAGTCCCCAGGCAGCCAGATGGAAACTGTCAGTTATGACAGAAGGCGAAGACTGGCCGCCGCTCTGCCCCTCCTATAGCAACGAACAGCGGGGTCGCTCACCGGTTCAGCTGCTTCTCTTTACGGGCTTCGATTTGCTGTAGCGTCAGGGCGTACGCCACGTAGTACTTGTAGATATTCGACACGTACGTCACCGTTTCCGCACCGATCCGATTGGCGGCTACCACTTCCACGTTGTCCGTCCAGACGTTCGGATCCAGCCCCCGGCGGGCAGCTTCGGCCCGAAGCCGCGCCACCCGGTTTGGTCCGGCATTGTAGGCCGCGAAGGCGAATAATGTACGGTTCAGGTCAGTCATCGGCTCCTGCTCAAAATACTCGTCGATCACGTGCCGGACGTATTTGATGCCGGCGTGAATGTTGGGCTCGAGCTGATGGATATCGCCGACGTGGAGGTCTTGGCCAGTAGCCGGCATCACCTGCATGACGCCGATTGCGCCGACGGGGCTGCGCATGTACTGCTGAAGGCGTGACTCCTGATATCCCTGCGCCATCATCAGCAGATAGTCGAGCGAGTACTGCCCACCGTATTTCCGGAACAGGTCCACCATGGCATTGAATCGCTTCACCGCCTGCGGCGAGGCAGCGTTCTTCACGAAGCGGGTGGATCCCGTGTACTTCCTGAGGACCGAGGTCCCAAACGGGGTCCCGTGGCCGTGAGTCCGGGCGAAGGAATCGATCACGGCCTTGAGCTGGGGACTGTTCTTTCGGATCAACCAACCGATCTCACCTCCGTCGTTGACGGCAATATCCAGGTGCACGACCAGATCGGTAAAAATCTTGCTCCACAGCCGAGCACTGTACCGGTCCACCACGGTGATGCCGAACAAGCCGGCGTTTACCATTTCCATCAAATCGTCGTCGGTGAGATCCTCCGGTGCTGCCTTGAGGTGAATTCCCGGCTTACCCTCGGCGGCAAAGCGCTGGCTCAGCGCTTCGAGATGCGTCCAGTAGCTCGATGACTTCCGAACCACTACCTCCTTGCCCGAGAGGTCGTCCAGCGTAGTCAGGGCCGGCGACTGCGGTCCGGTGACACGGACCTCGCGGACTCCCCGGTAGAAGGGACCGCCGAAATCCGCCTGGGCCAGGCGCTCAGGCGTGAGGGTTAGTATGCCGACGGCGATGTCTCCCCGGCCGTCGAGCAGCGCCGGAATGAGGTCTCCTCGCGAGGTTCGGATGAAGATGACGCTGACCTTGAGATGCCTCCTTGGGGCGTAGCCTTTATTGAGCCGCTCCTCGAAGGCATGCACCATCTCGTACTCCGCCCCGGTCTGCCGGCCCCGGTCCACCCAGTACTGAGTGCGCGTGGGAGTGACCAGCACGCGGATCGTGCGCCGCTCGACCATTCCGTCGAGATCTCCGGTCCAGTGCTCTGCCAGCGGTCGGACAAGATGCGAGGCGCCATGGGGTACATCAGCGGATTGGGCCTGCGAGGCAGAGTCGTTGCTAGAGGGCGACCGAGCGGCGGCGGAGTCTTGAGGCGCAGCGGGCGGCTGCACGGCCGCCTGGTCCGGGGGCTTTGCAGGGTGGCCCTGCTCGGAGCACCCGCTTAGGCCAGGAAAGACAAGCAGCAAAGCGAGGCGACAGTGCATCGCCGTTCAGCCCCACCATGTACCGCCCATTTGTCGGGAGGACCTCTGTCAGAATTGACAAGATAAAGCGCGGGGCGCCGATTCTTTACCTACCGAATCGGCGCACCGCGGGGACTCAATCAGGCACGCCGGTGATCACGCTGGTAAGCAGCTGGCCGGTTTGCGGGCCACCGACCTGGGCGACGTACTGGTTTACGGTCGGGATCACTTGGTTCCTAAGGTAGGGCGATATGCCTTGCTTGTTGAACGCTGCGATGAGTTCCTTTTTATCCCCGATAGGCCCGGCGGCCTTAGCCAGATCCGCGCCGCCTGGAATCGTTGCAGCGACCTTCTCGAAATCGGCCGGAGGCAGCTTTGACTGGGCGAAGGAGAGGATGGCCCCGACTGCTCCGTTTGCCTGCTCGGGGGTAATGCC
>DATJGL010000078.1:0-6539 GCA_035495075.1 Gemmatimonadales bacterium | reverse complement strand
GCCGGACTCGCTCCCGGTCGTATACGTCCAGGCATACCAGAACCTCTTCCGCGAGGATGCCAAGCGGAACCAGCAGACGCCAAAGCTCGGCGGCATCGACTTCGACCGGGTGATGGCGGATGGGAAGGTCATGAGCGCGGTTGCCAAACCGACTGAGCCGGGATACACGGTGAACGGCACGATCATGGAGATTCGGCTTCCTACACCGCTCGCGCCCCGGGATTCGCTGGTGATGGAGTTCGATTGGCAGTTCCGGGTCCCGTCGGAGACGGCGCCGCGGGGAGGCCAGGACGGCGAGGTCTGGTTCATCTCGTACTGGTATCCCCAGCTCGCCGTGTACGACGATGTCAACGGGTGGCAGATCGATCAGTATCTAGGCCGGGGCGAGTTCTACATGGGGTACGCCGACTACGACGTGAGGCTCACGGTGCCGGCTGGATGGCTCCTCGATGCCACCGGCACGCTGGAGAACCCGACCGAGGTCTTCACCCCACAGACCCGCGCGCGCCTCGATTCCGCGAGAACGGGGACCACCATCGTTCACGTCATCACCGAGAAGGACAAGACCGACAGCGTCGCGATGGTGAAGGCCAGCGATGGGAAGCTCACCTGGCACTGGACGGCCCGGAACGTCAGAGATTTCGTCTGGGGAACGTCGCCCCGCTACGTGTGGGACGCGGCCCGGGCGGTGACGGACAGCGCGAACGGCAAGGTCTCGTCTTCTCTCGTCTCGGCGCTCTATCGCCCCGAATCCAGGCGGTCCTACTGGGACGAGGCGGCGCGCTACGGCCGGCATTCGATCGAATTCTTCTCGAAGAAGCTGTGGCCCTATCCCTATCCGCACATGACGGCGGTGGACGGACCCGACGGCTGCGGCGGCATGGAATTCCCCATGCTGACCTGCATCGGGGGGACTTACGACAGTCTGTCGCTGTATGAAGTGGTGACGCACGAGATCGGCCACATGTGGTTTCCCATGATGGTCGGCTCCGACGAGAAGCGGTACGGGTGGCAGGACGAAGGCTTCACCCAGTACGACCAGTCGCAGGCAATGGCGGACTTCTTCAAGGGATTCGACGACGAGGCCCGTAACCGCGACTACTACCTGCGCGGCTCCCAGGCCGGTTTCGAAGAAGAGATGATGAAACCGGCCGACCGGTACGGGAACGACCAGAGCTACGGCGTCGCCGCGTACTGGAAGCCGGCCAGTGTGCTGGTGGCGCTCCGCGAGGCACTCGGCAGGGAGACGTTCGAGAAAGCCTTCCGGGAGTACGGCCGGCGCTGGCTGGGCAAGCACCCTACGCCATGGGACTTCTGGAACACGTTCGACGACGTGTCGGGACAGGACCTCTCTTGGTTCTGGCGCGAGTGGTTCTTCGAGACGTGGAAGCTCGATCTCGGTCTCGATACGGTGAAAACCGAGGGCGACTCGGCAGCCGTCGTACTGGAAAACCGGGGGAAGGTACTAATGCCGGTCCCCCTCGCCATAACGCGCGAGGGGGGCAGGGTTGATCATGCGATGGTGCCGGTGAACGTCTGGTTTACCGGCGAGAAGCGCTACACCTTCAAAGTCGCTGCCAAGCCGACCATTACCAAGGTCGAGATCGACCCGGACCACGGCTACCCGGACATCAACCGGGGCGATGAGGTCTGGACCCGAAGCGGCGAGCGGGGAGGCATCACACCGACGTCGAACCGCTGAGCTGCTTGCGGGCAAACGGCCCGACGATGGGCAGCTCCCATTCCTGGCCTTGGTATGCCCTCCACATGAGCACCAGCCACAGGATGAAGCCGCCGATACTCATGACGATCGAGAGGATCAAGCCGAAGATCCAGCCGATCACGGGCACCACGCCGCTCAGGACTGACAAGGCAATGCACGAGATCACCCATCCCACCCACAACACCGTGGACTGCATGGCGTGAAATCGGACGAACTTGTTGTCCTTCTCGAGAATGAGAAAGATTATCCCGGTGATCGGACCGAGTAGATACGCGAGCGCCCCGGCAAGGTTCGGGGTCAGGCCGGTTCCGGTAGCGGGTACTGGGGGAGGGACCGGCGACGGAGCAGACATCGGATCCTCCAAGCGGCGTGAGGGACGTGAGCCGAAGGTGTGGGCCGTCGCGGCGGCTGTCAATACACGGCGCTTTGTTCACGCCTAATTTTCAGTTACGACGGTGACGGACGCGACCCTGAACGGAATGTTCCTGGACCGGCTCTGCGCCTCACGCCGGGCTCATCGGCTCCCGCTCGACCTGCGCGAACGGGCCGACGAGTTCGGCCGAGCACTGCTGGAGTTTCTGTTCCCCCACTTTACCCGCGTGGCCCGCACCGAGCGGTCGGAGGTCGCGGCCGAAGAGGCTCGCCTGCGCGATCTCCTCGCTCCGACCCTCGAGGAGGGCCAGGGTCAGGCGAACCTGTTCTTTGCCAGCCTGCCCGGCATCTACGAGTCGTTACTTGCCGACGCCGACGCCATGTGCCAGGGCGACCCGGCGGCCACCAGCCGGGACGAGGTCATCCTCGCGTATCCCGGCTTTCTGGCGATCGCGCTCTACCGGGCTGCCCACGCGCTCCACGAGCTGGAAGTACCGCTCTTCCCTCGGCTTCTCACCGAGCTCGCCCACCGGGAGACCGGCATCGACATTCATCCGGCGGCGCGAATCGGCAGCCGCTTTGCCATCGATCACGGGACGGGCGTGGTGATCGGAGAAACGGCGCTGCTCGGCAATCGGGTTCGGATCTATCAGGGGGTGACGCTGGGGGCCCTAGCCGTCAGGAAAGAGTTCTCGCGGGTGAAGCGGCATCCCACCATCGGCAACAACGTGGTGATCTACGCGAATGCGACCATTCTGGGCGGGGACACCATCGTGGGCGACGACAGCATCATCGGCGGCAATGTCTGGCTCACCCATAGCGTGCCGCCGAAATCCGTCATCACGCACCGCGAGCATGAGCGTCGCGAGCGGCCTGCCGAAGACATGCTCGAGTTCCACCTCTAGTCCATTGATCAGCCGGGGCGGCTAGATCCCCAGCGCTGCGGGCGGATTGACGACGTGCCAGATCACCGTGACAACGCCGATCAGGAGCACGGCCAGGCCTAGCCAGTAAAGCACGGTACCGGGCGTGACAGGTTCGGGCTTCGAGGACATGGACGGGGTCGGGTGAGAGTGGCCTGAAAGGTAACGAGCCGGTTGTCATTAGCCACGTCCAAACCGCTAATGGCTATCGGCCAGTGGCCCCCTTAAATTCTCATATCATCCTATCTTGCGCCCCCGGAGGAGCTCCATGTCGATGCCGGTTGGGCGGTCCGCGCTCGAGCGACTGAGCGAAATGCCGGTCGCGCGGGTGATCGCCTACTACGTCCTGTTGATTGCCGGCACCATGCTGCTGGTCCGCCTCTTTCCGGACCAGCTGAGCCACCTCTTCAGCGCCGAGCGGATGGACGAGCTGAGCCGGCTGCCCGGCCGCCATGGGGATTTGTCCGCCCTGGCTCAACCGTCGGCCGGAGGGGCCACGCAGGGCACGGGGATCGTTCCCCTCACCCCCGCACTCGCGGCGGGCCTGGCAATGGTCGGGGCAACTCTGCTCATGATCCCGGTCGCCTGGATCTACACGATGACCCGGCAGAAGAAGGGCTACCGCCAGTCGACGGTACAGACCCTGGTCATCCTGCCGGCTGTCGTGGCGGGAGTGGTCATCCTGGTCAAGAACAGCCTGGCCCTCGCATTCAGCCTCGCCGGCATCGTGGCGGCCATGAACTTTCGCAGCACACTTCGTGACACGAAGGACGCAGTCTACGTCTTCCTTGCGATGGTGATCGGGCTCGCTGCGGGAGTGCAGATCATCACTGTCGCGCTCGCGGTCTCTCTAATTTTCAACTTCATCGTCCTGCTCCTGGCCTGGACTGATTTCGGTCGCTCGCCTGCCGCGCTGGAAGGCGCGCGCGCCCGGTCCCGCCTCGAGCGCGCCCGACAGCTCGCTGCGGTCAACAAGACGGGGATGTTCGTGTCGGTCATGGAACGCGAGGTGCTCCGCTCGCTTTCGCCGGAGCAGCTCGACGTCCTGGCGGACCGCGCACGACGTCTTCGGAAACGGGACCTGACGGTTACGGGTGAAGTGACCGCACAGAAACCGCTGGATGTCGTTCTCCGCGTCTATTCCGCCGATCCCGAGCCCCTTCGTCCGGGAGCCGAGTCCGTGCTCGCCACCCACGCGAAGGCGTGGCGGTTCAGCGGAGTCGTCTCCGGCGCGAACGGGGAGCGGGCGCTCGAGTACCGGCTTCGCCTGCGTCGGAAGGTCCCGGTGTCGGTGCTAGAATGGCAGCTGCGGGAACGCCTCGGCTCGGCTTCGGCGCGGGTGGAGCTGAGCTAAGTGCCTCCGGGGTGGTGACTACGGACGCGACCGAGGAGCTCCGTCGCCGACTGCAGTCCATCCTGCAAGGCCGCTACTCCCTGGAGCGCACGCTGGGGCAGGGCGGGATGGCGACGGTCTTCTTTGCCCGCGACATCCGTCATGGGCGCGCAGTCGCGATCAAGCTGCTCGACCCCACCGTCACCAGCACCATCGGAGTCGAACGGTTCCTGCGCGAGATATCGATCACTGCCCGCCTGCAACACCCCCACATACTCACGCTGATCGAGTCCGGCCAGGAAAGCGGCCTGGTGTACTACGTCATGCCGCACATCGAGGGCGAATCGCTCAGGTTTCGGGTGAGCCGCGAACCGCCTCTCTCGATCGCCGGCGCGGTCTGGATCGCTCGCGAAGTCGCCGACGCACTGGCGCACGCTCATGCGCACGGCGTGATTCACCGCGACATCAAGCCGGAGAACATCCTGGTGGCCGACGGCCACGCATGGGTGGCGGACTTCGGCATCGCCCGGGCGATCGAGACCAGCGGCGAGAAGTCCCTCACCATGGCCGGCCTCCCCATCGGGACTCCCGCGTACATGAGCCCCGAGCAGGCAGAGGGCCGCCCCGACGTGGACGGCCGGAGCGACATTTACTCGCTGGGATGCGTGCTATTCGAGATGCTCGCCGGCCGACCACCCTTCGTAGGCCGGTCGGCCCGCGTCGTGATCAATCAGCATGTTGCCACGCCCTCTCCCTCGGTTGCCGAGTTTCGTCCCGACCTCCCGCGGGAGCTGATCGCGGCGGTTGATCGGGCGATCGCCAAAGACCCGAACAACCGGTTTCAGAACGTGAAGGAGTTTGGGAGCGCGCTCGACCTGATCGCGGCCAACGCAGTCGCGACCAGCACGACACCGCCGGACGCTCACGCCCGCGCCGCGGCAAGCGGGGTGCGTCGAGCGCTGGAGGAAAAGCACGGGCCCCAAGCCCGGGGGAGCAAGTCTGGCGCTCTGCTCCTGGCTGCCGCCGCGGTCGCCGCCCTGGCGCTCGCGGCAACGACCTTGTTCCCGCGGGGCAAGCACCCGGGCTCCGCGCAGCCGATGGCGCCGGTAGCCTCGGATCCGCCGGTCGCAGGCGCAACGGCCTATCGTTCGACGATCGCGGTGATGCCGCTCGTCGCCTACGGTCGCGATAGCCAGTCGACGTTTCTGAGCGAGGGACTCACCGAGGAGATCATCGCCCAGCTCTCCCAGATCCGGAATCTCAAGGTGATCTCGCGAACCTCGGTGGTCGCACTTGCGTCCAAGGGCCTCACCATCCCGCAGATCGCGGACACGCTCGGCGTCCGCCACGTGCTGGAGGGATCGCTCCAGCGGGCGGGCGACCGGATCCGGGTCACGCTTCAGCTGATCGATGCCGAGACCGATGCACACCTGTGGGCTCAGTCCTACGACGAGACGCTCAAAGACGCGATCGCGCTCCGGCGCGACGTTGCGGGCAAGGTGGCCAGCGCCCTCGCCATCACGGTGCCGGGGATCGGAGCCCCGCCGGCGGACACTCACAGCGCTCCGGAGAACAGCGCCGCCTACGATGCCTACCTCCGGGGCAGCTACTGGATCGGCCGCATCAATCTGGACGGCACCGAGCGAGCCATCCACGGCTTCGAGGACGCCATCCGCGCGGATTCCGGGTTCGCGCCGGCCTATGCCGGCCTTTCGAGCGCCCTGCAGCAGTGGGTGGCGATCGCCCGCACCGGCGATCTGTATGCGACCCTGTCGCGCGCGTCGACCATGGCCGACCGCGCCCTTCAGCTCGATTCCAATCTTGCGGCCGGTTATGTCGCGCGAGCGACCATCAGGCTCAATGCTTGGGCGCCCGACTCCCTCGTCGAGGCCGACGTTGGCCGCGCCATCGCGAGCACGCCGAACTCGGCCAACACCCGCATCGTGCGTTCGCTCGCACTGGCTCGGCAGGGCCGTTACCCCCAGGCCGTGGCGGAAGCCGATGCGGCGGTTCAGCTGGACCCGCTGTCTCCCGCAATGCACACAGCCGCTGCGCTCGTCGCCCTGGCGGCACGTCGCTATGACCTGGCAATGAACGAAAGCCGGCGGACTCTGGCTCTGGATCCCCAGTTTGTCGGGGGCTACGCGATCGAGGCTGCCGCCCTGCTGGCGCAGGGCCAGGCCGATCG
>DATJGL010000077.1:0-6926 GCA_035495075.1 Gemmatimonadales bacterium | reverse complement strand
GGAGCGCATCCCGGGTGGCCTCATAGCCGGCCGTGATCAGTTCCGGCGTCTTGTCGAACGCGAACATCGAGATGTCCGCCACGGGCGGCTGAATGAGCACCAGCGGCGGCCCGCCCCACTTCTTGAGGCAGGCCTCGATCTGGGTCTGCATGACGATCTCGAGCCCGCGGATGTAGGTCGCGGCGAAGCCCGCCAGCTCGGACCCGGTTCGCTCGACGCTGGTGGCCGCGACGTTGACCGCGAGTATTGGCCAGGAGGCGGTGGCTGCGGCGACCTGGACCGGCAGATTCTCGATGATGGCGCCATCGACGTACCGGCGCCCGTTGATTTCATGAGGGGGGAAGATGCCGGGAAGCGCGCAGGAGGCGAACACGACGTCCTTCAACCGTGCTCCCTGAGTGTCCGCACCCCCCCAAACGCACTGGCGGCCGGAAGCCAGGTCGACCGTGTTGACCAGCAGCCGGTGCTTGAGGTCATGGAAAGTGCAGGTGCCGACGATGCTGCGGATCAGGGTCTCGAGCGGTTCGCGGCGGTACACTGCCGGCGACATCATCCGCCGGAGCGCCATGTCCGCGTGGGCCACCTTGAAGACGTGGCGCCGCTCGACCTGTAGCGCTCGGGTGGTCATCGTCTCGGCCGACATGCCGCAGGCCCAGGCGGCGCCGATCAGAGACCCCATGCTCGATCCAATGACGAGATCGGGCACCAGTCCGTGCTCCTCGAGGGCGCGAAACACCCCGATGTGCGCCAGACCTTTGAGTCCGCCTCCACTCAATACCAGGGAAAACTGGGTCGTTTGTTTCACCCGCTTGCCTCTACCGAGGGCCCTGCTCTAACCTTTGCAATCCGAGTGCCACTTCTGGAGCCGGGGTTGATCGCGCCAAAATCTGCAGTTATCCGGCCTACACAGCTGCCTAGTCGCCTCTGGGCCGGGCCCCCTTGGGCGCCTCGGTCCCACTCCCATTAGGCGAGGGGTAAGCCCGTGTTCTCGCCTCTCGCCATTCGCGCGAACGAATTTCCCTGGACCAGCGATGTTGTCTATCTGAACGCCGCCGGCATCGGTCCTATTCCCGAGCGGACCCGCCGCGTAATAGAGGAATTCGCGGCGCTCCGGGCCGCGCCCCACAAGCTCTCGGAAAAAACGCTGTTCGGCACACTCGCTGAATCCCGTCGCCTTGCGGCGGCGCTGATCCACGCGGATCCCGCCGAGATCGCCCTTGCCCCCAACACCAGTTACGGCGTAAACCTGGCGGCCCGAGCCCTCCCGCTCGAGCCGGGTGACATCGTGCTGCTGAGCGACCGCGAGTTTCCCGCGAACGTCTACCCCTGGCTTGCGCTCAGGGATCGGGGCGTCACCGTCGAGATCGCTCCGACCACGCCGGAGGGCTGGCCCGACGAGGCCTACATGCTTCAGCGGATGGCGCATCCGCGCGTGAAGGTCCTGGCCGTCTCACTAACCCAGTTCGCGAACGGCTACACGGTGGACCTCGGCGGTCTCTCGAGAGTCTCGCGGATGACCGGTACCTACCTGGCGGTGGACGCGATCCAGGGCGTCGGACAGCTCCCGGTGGACATAAGGCAGAACCCGGTGGATCTGCTGGCCTGCGGGGGCCAAAAGTGGCTTCTTTCCCCTTGGGGGTCCGGGTTTGTGTACGTGCGACGGGACCTCATTCCGGCGCTCCCGCCTGCAGATATCGGGTGGCTAGCGTTCGAGGGAACCGACGATCTCACCCGCCTGACTGACTACGACACAACACTCAGGTCCGATGCCAGGCGCTATGAGCTGGTCACCCTGCCGTATCAGGACTTCGTCGGCTTCAATGCGTCAGTGGGGCTGTTGCTCGAGGTCGGCATCGAAGCGATCAGCGAGTATCTGCGCGCTGTGATTCAGCCCGTGCTATCCTGGGCGGCGAGTGCGGGCGTGCAGCTGACCTCGCCTACAAATGCGCACGGCTCGGCGATTGTAGGCCTGAAGCTGCCGGATGCCGCGCGCGCGTATCGCGCGCTCAAGCAGCAGGGGATTGTCGCCACGGTGCGCGAAGGAGTAGTACGTTTGAGTCCCCACCTGTACAACACGCCGGCCGAGCTGGAACGGGTGGCGGAAGCGCTGGACACGGTAACTGCCGGGACGTAACCACCTCCTACCCTTCGAGTTGTATGAATTTCGCCGACATGCTTCGGGCTGGATACGGCTTTTCCGATCCCTCCATTGTGCTGGGCGCCGCTCTCGACGATTCCAAAGTCGTTTCCGAACCGAAGATCCGGGCCCCCGTCGCCATGATGAATCGCCATGGGCTGATTGCCGGCGCCACGGGGACCGGCAAGACCCGTACGCTCCAGCTGCTCGCCGAGCAGCTCTCGGCTGCGGGAGTGCCGGTGTTCGCTGCCGACGTCAAAGGAGACCTCTCGGGCATCGCCCAGCCCGGGGAGGCGAACGATCGGGTCGCAAGTCGAGCGAAAGAGGTGGGGTACAGCTGGAAGCCCCTAGGATGTCCTACGGAGTTCGTAAGCCTCACCGGGAAACTGGGGGTGCCACTCCGCGCCACGGTAAGCTCGTTCGGACCGCTGCTCCTTGCCAAGGTGCTTGGGCTCAACGACACCCAGTCCAGCGTGCTGGCGATGGTGTTCAAGTATTCCGATGACAATCGCCTTCCGCTGCTGGACCTGTCCGATCTCAAGGCGGTGCTTCAGTTCCTGAGCTCGGATGACGGGAAGAGCGCGCTGGCCCAATACGGTGGCATGTCGTCCGCGTCGGTCGGAGTCCTTCTGCGGAGCATGGTTGAGCTGGGTGCGCAGGGGGCCGATGCGTTCTTCGGCGAGCCCGAGTTCGATGTGAAGGAGTTTCTGCAGACGACGTCGGACGGCCGTGGTGTGATTACTTGCCTCGAGCTCGCCGATGTGCAGGACAAGCCGCGGCTCTTCTCGACCTTTCTCATGTGGCTCCTGGCCGAGCTGTATCACAACCTCCCCGAAGCCGGGGACCTGCCGAAGCCGAAGTTGGTGTTCTTCTTCGATGAGGCACATCTCCTGTTCGAAAGCGCCTCAAAGCCGTTCCTCGAGCAGGTGCAGCAGGTAATCCGCTTGATCCGCTCCAAAGGGGTCGGGGTCTTCTTCGTTACCCAGACGCCCAAGGATGTCCCCGACGACGTGTTGGCTCAGCTGTCCAGCCGGGTGCAGCATGCGCTTCGTGCTCACACCCCGAACGACGCCGCGGCACTCAAGGCTACCGTTCGCACATTTCCCAAGACGACGTTCTACGATCTCGAAGAGACGCTCACTTCGCTCGGCATCGGAGAGGCGGTGGTGACCGTGCTGGATGGCCGTGGCGTGCCCACGCCCGTGGTGGCTACCCGGCTGATTCCGCCGGCATCGCGCATGGCGGCGCTGACGGCGGACGAGCTCCAGGCCGACGTCCGCCAATCGCCCTGGTTGGCTCAGTACGGGCAGGCTGTCGACCGGGAGAGCGCGCGTGAGATGTTGGCGAGCCGAATGGAACGGACTGCACCCCCAACGGCGCCGTCTGCGCCGACCGGCGGCCGACCGACCAAGACGATTGCCTCGGTCGCAGCAGGGGCCATGGTCGGGGCACTGTCCAGCTCGATTGGCCGAACCATTGGCCGCGAGGTGGTGCGGGGATTGTTTGGACTGCTGGGGGCGAAGCCGGGGTCGAGCAGCCGCCGAAGCAGGTGGTGAGACCGCGGTCACTGTCTCACCAGCTTCACGTAGTTCTTCTTGCCCTTCCGAAGGAGCACCCAGCTCCGGCCGGCAAAGTCGTCCAGCGTGATCCAGCGGTTGACGTCGTCCACCTGCTCGCCGTTCACGTAGATCCCGCCCCCCTGAATGTTCCGGCGCGCGTCGGCTTTGGACGATGCGAGCCGGGCCCTCGCCAGGATTTCGACAAGCGGCATTTTGTCCCCAAACTCAGCCGCGCCGATCGTTACGACCGGAATCTCATTGCTCTCGGCGATCACCAGCAGCGCATCGGTATTGGCGCTGTGTGCCACCGGGCCTGAGCGTCGGCCGAAGAGGGCCTCGCTGGCCTGGCGGGCCTTGTCGGCTTCCTCCTGGCCGTGGACCAGCACAGTGACTTCCCACGCCAACGAGCGTTGCCCAGGGCGCGCTGCCGGATTGACCGACTGCTCCGCGGCGACCTGCGCGATCCGATCCAGTTCCAGGAAGGTGAACAGCTTGAGATAGCGCTCGACGTCCCGGTCATCGGTGTTGAGCCAGAACTGATAGAAGCGGTACGGGCTGGTGCGGGCGGGATCGAGCCAGACATTCTCTCCCTCACTCTTGCCGAACTTCGCACCCGACGCGGCCGTGATAAGAGGAAACACCAGTCCGTGCACCTCGCACTGCTCGCGTCGGGACACCAGCTCGATCCCGGCCGTGATATTGCCCCACTGGTCGCTGCCACCCATCTGGAGTTCGCAGCGCTCGGTCTTGTAGAGGTGCCAGAAGTCGTACGCCTGGACCAGCATGTAGCTGAACTCGGTGTAGGAGATCCCCGTCTCCATTCTGCTCTTCACCGATTCCTTCTGCATCATGTAGCTCAGCGTGAAATGCTTGCCGGTGTCCCGGAGGAACTCCATGAGGCCCAGCGGCCGCAGCCAGTCGGCATTGTTCAGCATGCGCGCGTCGTTGTGGTTCTCGTTTAGATCGTCGTCATTCGTGTCGCGGAAACGGAGAAACCGGGAGAGTTGCGCCCGGATCGCCGACGCGTTGGCATCGATCTCTTCGAGAGACAGCACCGGACGCTCCTGGCGCTTCCCGCTGGGGTCGCCCACCATGCCGGTGCCGGCGCCAATCAGGGCAATCGGGGTTCCGCCGCTTCTCTGGAGCCAGGCAAGCCCCATGACCGGCACCAGGCTGCCGACGTGGAGCGAGTCGGCAGTGGGATCGAAACCGATGTAGGCGGTTATCGGACCCTGGGCCAGCCGAGCGGCCAGGCCGGGAGTCGCGTTCTGGAAGAACCCGCGGTTGGTGTAGACCTGGAGAAGGCTGGACATGCGAAAAGCGTAAACGGTGAACGGTGAACGGTAAACGGGGCGGGTGGCGGGGAGGCCCCGTCTACTGTTCACTGTTTACCGTTCACGCTGTTGCAGCCTCGCTCCCCCGGCTAACTTCGGGTCATGCTCTCCCGCATTACCGCACCCTTGGTCCGGGCCTGGCACACGCCTCGGGTCAGGCGGGGTGTTCTCGTCGGCCTCGTGGCTTTCATCACCCTCGTCTCCGCCGTGGTACTCGCGGCCTGGACTGGGGCTTGCGCTGGTAATACCTGCCCATCGATCGAAGGCCTGGACCAGTACGATCCCAATCAGGCCGCCAAAGTCTACGCCGCGGACGGCCGTCTCATCACCGATCTGGGGTTGGAGCGCCGGACGGTCGTCCCGCTCGGGGAGATGTCACCATACGTCAAGGCAGCCTTCATTGCTACCGAGGACAAGCGCTTCTACGAGCACAAGGGGATCGATTGGCTCCGTGTCTTCGGTGCGGTGAAGGCGAACGTCTTCAAGCTGCGCTTCGCGGAAGGGTTTTCGACCATCACGATGCAGCTCGCCCGCAATCTCTGGCCGGAGGACATCAGCGGTCGGGACAAGTCGCTGCGGCGCAAGCTGAGGGAGGTGAAGGTCGCCCTCGAGATCGAGCGGAAGTACCCCAAGGACAAGATTCTCGAGCTCTATCTCAACCAGATCGATCTGGGCAACCGTGCTTACGGAGTGGAGACAGCATCCCAGCGCTATTTCGGCAAGTCGGTGCGGGATCTGAATCTCGCAGAGGCCGCAACCCTCGCCGCGATTCCCAAAGCCCCGTCGCGCTACAACCCCCGCCGGAATCCGAACCTCAATCTCCAGCGGCGCAACACCATCATCAATCTTCTGCGTGACGATAACGAGCTGTCCGATCGTGACGCGGAGCGGTGGAAGGCTTATCCGCTGCTGCTGTCTTCCCACTCGGACTTCAGCGGCGTTGCCGAATACTTCGTCGAATACGTTCGCCAGCTGCTCGACGCCCGCTTCGGTCCCGATCTCTACCGCGAGGGCCTCCGGATTTACACCACGCTCGACCTCGAGATGCAGCAGGCCGCCGAGCGCTCGCTCGAATCCCGGCTCGAGGCCATCGAGGACGGGGCTGACGGAAAGTTCACCTGGCAGACCTACCGCCAGTACCTCGACTCCCATGCCGACACGCCCGAGGACCATGGGAATACGCCGACGCCCTACTTGCAGGGACTAGTGGTGACCCTCGAAGCCAAAACCGGCGCCATTCGGGCGATGGTTGGCGGGCGGGACTTCGAGGACAGCAAGTTCAACCGGGCGACTCAATCACGGCGCCAGCCGGGCTCGACGTTCAAGCCGATCGTGTATTCCGCCGCCATCGAGGCGGGGTACCCGCTGTCGTATGTCATCTCCGACGATCCGCTCACCGTGGAGCTGCCGCCGCCCCAGGGCATGTGGACGCCCCAGAACTACGATCTCGAATTCGAGGGGCCGATGACACTGCGGCGGGCGCTCATGCTGTCGCGCAACATCGTGGCGGTAAAGCTGGGCATGGAAGTGGGTGAGCAGGCGGTGATCGCAGAAGCGGCCAAGTTCGGCCTGACGACAAAAGTCCCGCCGGTCCCTTCGATCCATATCGGATCCGCAGACGTCATTCCGCTCGAGATCATCGCCGCCTATACGACCTTCGCCAATCTTGGGGTGCGTACCGTTCCGAACGCGATTTTGCGGGTCGAGGACCGCAGCGGCAAAATGCTCTGGCAGCCGCAGGTCCGGAACGAAGTCGTGATGGACTCGCTCCACGCCTGGCTCATGAACGACGCGCTGCGCGATGTGGTTCGCCACGGCACCGCCTTTGGAGCAGTGACCGCCCGGAACTTCCCGGCGCCGGCCGGCGGCAAGACGGGGACGACCAACGACGGCTTC
>DATJGL010000076.1:0-8461 GCA_035495075.1 Gemmatimonadales bacterium | reverse complement strand
CGACTGAGTGCCACTGGAAAAATCGGCCGTTCACAGCCAGCTTTCGCCACCCCCTCAGATCCCCACCCCGGAGGTCCGCGTGCGGATGAGTCCGGACGCGCCAGGGCTCCTGCGCGACATGGCGGACGTGCTCCAGCGCGAGCCCCATTTGAGGGGTCCCGAACTGGCCGCCACGCTCGAACCCCGTCTCAACCAACTGGTCGCCAGCGTGGCTCCTTCACTGCCACCCATCCGGCGGAAGCTGTTCGCGATGCGGCGCTGGCTTCATGTCCTCCGCCACCCCGGTGCGGCGCGGCACCACGGGGGCCTGGCTCACGTTCGCTCCTTTCTCCTGGCTGACTGCGCCGTCCTCGATTGTCTGCTCGCGGGCCCGCCGGACCCCGACCCGGACGAGGGCCTCGGTGGCACACGAACCCCACCGCACAGGAGCTAGGCGGGCTGCATCTGCTTGAAGAACGCCTCCTGGCCCTTCTTCATCTCCTCCGGCGTTACATCCTTGACGTGCTGCGCCAGCGACCAAAGGTGCCCGAAGGGGTCCTCGAGACGCCCGGTGCGGTCGCCCCAGAACATGTCCGTCAGCGGCATGACGGTCTTTGCCCCGGCATCCACGGCCCGCTTCCAGGCCGCGTCCACCTTCTCGACGTACACGTAGAAACTGACCGGTGACCCACCGTAGCTCTTCGGGCCTTTGGTGTTCATCTCTGGGATCTCGTCACCGAGCATGATGACCGAGTCGCCGATCTTGAGCTCTGCGTGCAGGACCTTCCCACCAGTGCCGCCCATCTGTGCGATGACCTCGGCTCCGAACGCCTTCTTGTAGAAATCGATCGCTTTTGCCGCGTCCCGGATGACCAGGTTCGGCGTGATCGTGTGGTACCCCTTGGGGATCGCCTTCACTTGCGTTGCCATGACGGCCTCCTACCGTCTACAGGTGTCCGGACGATATCCTTCGAGCGCCATCGGCGCGATGGCCCCAGCGGTTCACTCGCTTTGCTGCGGCACCTGCTGCTCTCGGAGATCGCCATGTTCGTGGGACACTATGGCGTGAGCTTTGCCGCGAGACGACTCGAGGACTCGCCGCCGCTGTGGTTGCTCTTCATCGCCGTGCAGTTGCTCGATGTCCTGTGGGCGCCTTTCGTGCTGCTCGGCATCGAGAAAGTTCGGATTGTCCCCGGCATCACGGCCTCGAACCCGCTCGATCTGTACTACATGCCATACACACACAGCCTGGTCGCTGCCCTCCTCTGGAGCGCTGTCGCGCTGGCCCTGTATCGACGGCGAGGAGGGGGTCCGGGTGCCAGAGCAGCAGCCCGGCTGGTGGGCCTCGCCGTTTTCTCGCATTGGGTATTGGACTTCGTGGTTCATCGCCCCGACTTGCCGCTGTACGACAACACCGCCAAGGTCGGCCTGGGATTGTGGAATCGGCCTACGCTGGCCTTTGCGCTCGAGGCGGCGGTGTTGTTCGGCGGGATGGCGCTGTACCTCGGCGGGCAGTCGGGTCCCCGGCTTCCAATGATTCTGTTCGGCGCCGTGATGCTGCTCATTCAGGCCTATGTCTTCTTTGGCCCTCCCCCGGTCTCGGCGCAGGCGGCCGCAGTGACCGCCCTGGTGGCATACGTGGTCTTCGCTGCAGTTGCTGCATGGCTCGAGCGCGGGCACCGCACCCCGGCGCCACGCGCCGCCTGAAGCGCGCCTGGTTGGCCGCGTCTCAGGTGCACCAGAGCATGCCGCAACGGCGACTCTTCCTGACTGCTGCATGGCGGTACATCGCCATGCTCAACTACGAGGTGTCCCGCGAGCTGGTGGAGCCCCTCGTGCCGGCCGGCACCGAGCTTGACAGCTTTAATGGTGCCGTGCTCGCGAGCATGGTCGGCTTCCGCTTCCTCGACACCCGGGTCCTCGGCATCCCCGTGCCCGGCCACCGCAATTTCAACGAGGTGAATCTCCGCTTCTACGTGCGGCGCCGTGCCGAAGACGGGATCTGGCGCCGAGCCGTGGTCTTCGTTCGGGAGTTCGTCCCGCGACGCACCATCGCACTGGTTGCGCGCTGGTGCTACAACGAGCCATACGATGCTGTGCCCATGCGCCACGAGCTAAGCTTGGAGGGCGCAGAAAGCGGAACACCGGGGCGAGTTGCATACCTTTGGCAGGTTGGGAACCGGTGGCATCGCCTCGAGGTCGTGACCGTCGGCCGCCCCGCTCTGCCCTTACCGGGATCGGAGGCGGAATACGTAACCGAGCATTATTGGGGGTACACTGCTCAGCGCGATGGCGGCTCTATGGAATACCAGGTCGCGCATCCACCGTGGCGCGTGTGGGAGGCCGCAACCTCCGCCTTCGACTGCGACGTCCGGCAGTTGTATGGCGCAGCATTCTCGAAGTACCTGACCGGGTCGCCGCGATCTGCGTTTCTGGCCGAAGGCTCGCCGGTCGCGGTGTACCGCGGGCGCCGGCTCCGCCTTCTCGGGTAGAATCGATGACTTACCACGAGCAAATGACGATCCTCACCCAAATGAGCGACCGTCCCTGGTGGGGTGCCGCGGCTCAATGGGGGCTTTGGGCCGTGATCATGGGCATCGTCATGGGGTGGCTGGCCCGGAGCCGGACGCAGCCGGGCGCCACCCAGGGCGGCCAGGCTTTAGTCCACCCACGAAGCACACTTATCACCGGGCTCGTCTGCACCGGCCTTTTCCTCGTCATCGCGGCGCTCTCGGCGGTCTTTCCGGGAAAGACCGGCTCGCCCTTCATAACTCTGTTCTTCCTCGGCTTCGCGGCGCTCGGATTTCTGATGATTCTCGAGTATCGCAACGGACGCCACACGCTCACGCCGGACGGCTTGCAGTATCGTCGGATGCTGGGAAGCACCGGGGCGTTGCGTTGGAGTGAGGTGACCCGGCTCCGCTACTCCGAGTCGGCCAAGTGGTTCCGACTCGAGCTTGCCGATGGCCGCGTGGTTCGAGTCTCCGCCATGATGGTCGGCCTCCCCGGCTTTGCGCAAGCTGCTCTCGGCCAGGTTGCACCGGCGGCCATCGATGCGGACACGCGGACTGTGCTCGAGGCCACCGCGGCCGGCAATCTGCCGCGGATTTGGGGATAGGCCGACATGTTCGTCGGTCACCTCGCTGTCGCCCTCGCGGCCAAGCGTGCCGCCCCGCGCGTGAGTCTTGGTTGGCTCATGGCCGGCGTAACGGGGCTGGACCTGGTATGGCCGGTGCTTGTGATTGCCGGCATCGAAAAGGTCCGCATCGTCCCCGGGGCAACCGCTTTCACGCCCTTGGTCTTCGACTCCTATCCCTGGTCGCACAGTCTCGTCATGGCTTTCGTCTGGGGGCTCGTGCTCGTCGCCGTCGCCCGCGGGTTCGGAGTCCCGAGATCGTACTCCCTCCTCCTGGTAGGGCTGGTCGTGAGTCACTGGGTTCTCGACTTCATCAGTCACGCCCCGGACATGCCTCTTTGGCCGGGCCCTTCTCCGCACCTGGGCCTTGGACTGTGGAACTCAATTCCCGCGACCTTCCTGGTCGAGGGCAGCCTTTGGGTAGCCGGTATCGCGATTTATCTGCGAGCCCATCGATTCGGTGGGCTGTGCGCACGGGTTGCGTTCTGGTCCCTCGTCCTGATAACGACCGCGATGTGGGCCCCAGGGCCATGGTCACCGCTGCCCCCGAGCCCCAAGGCGCTTGGCTGGTTTGCCCTCATTGGCTGGATCATCATTCCCTGGGCCGCCCTGGCGGATCGAGACAGGCCGGCGAACTAGGAAGCCCCGTGCTCTACTTGATCATCGAGAATTTTCGGGAGGGCAACCCACTCCCGGTCTATCGACGGTTTAGGGATCGGGGTCGCCTCGCGCCGCGGGGACTCCGCTACGTGGCGAGCTGGGTGACCCACGATTTCGAGCGGTGCTTCCAGGTCATGGAATGCGAGGACCCGCAGCTACTCTCCGAATGGATGGCCAACTGGCAGGACCTGGTGGACTTTGAGGTCATTCCAGTCGTGACGTCGGCAGCCGCAGCGGCGGCGCTCACGCCTCATCTCTAGGGTCGATCGCATGGAGCTGGCGGACAAACTTCGCGAGGCACTCGCCGACCGCTACACGATCGAGCGCGAGCTCGGTCGCGGCGGCATGTCGGTCGTTTATCTCGCGCGCGATCTCCGCCACAACCGTCCGGTGGCTCTCAAGATTCTGCAACCCGTGGTCGCGGCACGGTCCGGCTCCGAACGGTTCCAGCGCGAGATCCAGTTCGCCGCCCGACTCCAGCACCCCCACATCCTGACCGTGCTCGATTCCGGCGAAGCCGGCGCGTCCGACGGAGGCGTCGGCCAGCTCTGGTTCACCATGCCCTTCGTCGAGGGCGAATCGCTACGCGACCGGCTCCGGCGCGAGCGCCAGCTGCCCCTCGACGACGCCCTCCGCATCACGACCGAGGCCGCCCGCGCGCTCGACTACGCGCACCAGCAAGGCGTGGTTCACCGGGACATCAAGCCCGAGAACATTCTGCTCACCCGCGACGGCACCACCCTGGTCACGGACTTCGGGATCGCCCATGCGGCCGGTGCGGACGACGGTCTCACACAGACCGGGGCCCTGGTCGGCACGCCGGTCTACATGAGCCCGGAACAGACCGACGAGCGCGAGCTGGACGCGCGGAGCGACCTGTACTCTCTGGCCACGGTGCTGTACGAGATGCTTGCCGGCGAGCCGCCCTACGCCGGACGCAGCGTCCATGCGATCGTGGCCAGGCGGCTCACCGAGCCGATCCCCAGCGCGCGGGCGCTCCAGCCGACGGTCCCGCCCGCGGTGGACGAGGCCATCAGTAAGGCGATGGCGCTCGATCCGGAGGACCGCTTTGCTACGGTCGCGCAGTTCGCCCAGGCGCTCCGTGCCTCGACGACGGACACGCCGTCCGGGCCGCTCGCTGCCGCAGTGCCTCAGGACGACAAGCAGCCTGCGCGGGCGGAGCCGGCTCCGAAACGTCGCGGTGTGCCCGCGGTGGCGATCGCGCTTGCCGTCGCGCTGCTCCTAGCCATTGCAGCGCTGCTGACCTCGCATCGCGGCCGCGCCGGCAGCCATCCGGATGCCCGCGGTGCGGTCGTTGCCGTCCTTCCCTTCGATAACCTGGGCGATTCGGCCGACGCATACTTTGCCGATGGTGTGGCTGACGAGATCCGGACCAAGCTGGCCCAGGTCCCGGGGCTCGAGGTCATCGCGCGCGGCAGCTCTATCGAGTATCGCGGCGCCGGCCGACGGCCCACGACGATCGCCCGCGAGCTCGGCGCCGACTACCTCCTCACCGGAACCGTTCGCTGGGAAAAGGCGGCCGGAGCAAACCGTGTGCGGGTTACGCCGGAGTTGGTGGACGCACGTCTGAGCCAGGCGGCTCGTACCCGCTGGGTGCAGCAGTTCGACGCCTCGCTTACCGACGTCTTTCAGGTGCAGGCGGACATCGCCACAAAAGTGGCCGACGCATTGGGCGTGGCCCTGGCCGACAGCGCCCGTCGCAACCTCAAGGCGCAGCCGACCGAAAACCTGGCTGCTTACGACGAGTTCCTGAAGGGCGAGGCCGCGTCGCAGGGGCTCAGGGGCGATCAGGCAAACCTGCGCCGTGCGATCGGCTTCTACGAGCGCGCAGTCGCCCTCGACTCCACCTTCGTCCAGGCCTGGAGCGAGCTCTCCCGCACCCGGACCATGCTGTACTCGCAGGGCGTCCCAGCTCCCGAACTGGGCGAGCGGGCCCGATTCGCCGCCGAGCGCGCCCGCCGGCTCAAGCCCAGGGATCCCTCCGTCTATCTGGCTTTCGGGACTTACTACGGAAACGTGAACCCGATCAACAACGAGCGCGCCGCCGCGGAGCTCGAGGAGGGACTCCGACTCGCGCCGGACAACGTGGACCTGCTGGGTGCGGCGGCGAGCACTGAGGCGAGCCTGGGTCGCTGGGACGGCGTGGCGGCACGGCTCGCACGCGCGTCGTTGCTTGACCCGCGCTCTGCGAATACCGCGCGCCGGCTGTCCGTGGTGAACACGTTCCTCCGGAACTATCCCGCCGCCGACTCGGCGGCCGACCGGGCGGTCACGCTCGCGCCCACCAATCCCGGGATGCTGTTCATCAAGGTGCTGGTCACCCTTGCCCGCGGTGATCTGGACAGCGCCCGCGCAGAAATCTCTGCGGCGACGCAACAGATCGATCCCGAGACGCTCTTTCCCTTCTTCGCGAGCTACCAGGACCTCTACTGGGTGCTGGACGATGCGCAGCAGCGGCAGGTGCTCGCGTCGTCGCCGAGCGCGTTCGACGACGACCGGGGCACTTGGGGAATCGTGCAGGCCGAGCTGTACCACCTCCGCGGCCAGCCCAGGCGAGCAGCCGCCTATGCCGACTCGGCACGGATCGCCTTCGAGGAGCAAAGCCGGGCGGCTCCGGACGACGGGCAGCGCCACGCGTTCCTGGGACTGGCCCTGGCGTATATGGGCCGGAAGGCGGATGCGGTGCGCGAAGGCCAGCGAGGCGTGGAGCTGGCGCCGATCAGCCGCGATGCCTATCTCGGCCCGTACATCCAATTGCAACTGGCGCGGATCTATCTACTGGTCGGCGAGTCGGAGAACGCGCTCGACCAGCTCGAGCCGCTGCTCCGGGTGCCGTTCTACCTGTCCCCCGGCTGGCTTCGAATCGATCCCACGTTCGAGCCGCTGCGGAACCATCCGCGATTCCGGAAGCTGGTCGAAGGCACTGCCTGAGGGACGACCTACTCCTTCCCCACCATGATCTCGGTAGCCTTGATCACGGCCGTCACCTGGTCGCCTTCGCGCAGTCCCAGCACTTCAGCCGACTCACGAGTGATGGCCGCGACTACTTTGGGACCGCCGAGATCGATACTGACCTCCGCCATGACTGCCCCAAGCCGAACCTTAGTCACCCGGCCGGGTAGCTGGTTGCGAGCGCTCAAGCGCATTGAAGGGCTCCAGGTTTTGGGACTGACCACGCTACTCTACATCCCTCTGGGTCGCCAGGGGCGACCAATCCTGAAAAGGCAGCAGCGCGATGGAGCGTACCTGCCGCGAATGTCACTGGGTGCAGAAGGCTCAATAGCGTGGCTGCGGTTCTGGATCCTTTCATCCCCGTGCCTGACATCCGCGAGCGCCATACGCTCCCCGTGCACGCGCCGGCTGACGTCGTCGCGGACGTGGCTCGGCACTTCGACATAACGTCGCTCCCGCTCGTGCGCTCGGCTTTCTGGCTCCGGGGCAAGTTGATGGGTGCTCGCGGGCTCGCCGCTCGGCGCCCGATGGATGTCGCAAGCCTGCTCCAGATGGGCTGGGGTTTGCTGGCGGAGGAGCCAGGCCGTTTCTTTGCCGCGGGCGCCGTGTGTCAGCCGTGGCGGGGCGACGTGGTATTCACGCCGGTCGAGGCATCGCAGTTCGCGAGCTTTGCCGAGCCGGAATTCGTAAAGATCGCGTGGACGTTCGAA
This sequence comes from Gemmatimonadales bacterium, assembly GCA_035495075.1. GTDB lineage: Bacteria > Gemmatimonadota > Gemmatimonadetes > Gemmatimonadales > GWC2-71-9 > DASQPE01. The sequence goes on along the minus strand of DATJGL010000076.1, from coordinate 1,003 downwards.
ACCGAGCCGCTCGGGCCGACGCTGACGAGCCTAGCCAGCGAGACTCGGGCGGTCGCCACGGACGCCGCTGCCCGCATCGAGTTCCTGCGGTACTGGCGCTGGGCCAGATTCGGCATCGTCGGGATTCGTCGGTTGTTGCTGCCTGCGATTCGGCGCTCAGCCCAGCAACGCTGGTTGGCCGGCCGATGATACCCCGTTGGGTCGATGCTCGAGCTCGCGTCGACACCACCATCAGCCACGAGTATTACCGGAGTACGCTACGAAGCTGCGCTCAGTTGGCGAGAAGGTCGGGCTGCCGGCCGAGTATGTTGCGTCATTAGGTAATAGAAGGGGAGCGCCGTATGCCGAGAGTAAAAGCCAACAATCTGACCATGAACTATGATCAGCAGGGTACGGGTGACCCCCTCATCCTCATCCCCTACCTGGCCGTCGATCATGCCTGTTATGCGTTCCAAGTCTCGGAGTACGCCAAGCACTTCACCTGCATTTCGCTCGACCTGCGGGGCGCTGGAGAGACCGACAAACCCGAAGGCATCTACTCGACGGAGCTCTTTGCGGACGATGTTGCAGCGTTCATGCAGGCCTTGGGAATCCTGAGCGCGCATGTGTCCGGCCTGTCGCTCGGCGCCGCGACTGGCATGTGGCTCGCGGCCAAATACCCGACAAGAGTCAAGTCGCTTTCGCTCCATAGCCCTTGGCCCAAGACCGACCCCTTTCTGAAGAATCTGGTGGAAGAGTGGCAGGTCGTGGCCAAAGCATTGGGGAGCGTGGCGGAGATGGTCATCCGGAGCATCTTCCCCTGGTGCCTTACGCCCGAGCTGTATGCTGCCAGGCCGGATCACATCCAGGCCCTGAGTGACTTTGTTCGAAGCCGTCCGGCGCAACCCCTGGAAGCTTTCGTCCGGCAATCGAACGCGGTCCTGGCCCACGACGTCGAAGCGCAGCTGGGTCGAATCAAGGCACCCACCCAGATCACGTTCGGCCGCCGCGATGCGCTCACCTC
>DATJGL010000075.1:0-2699 GCA_035495075.1 Gemmatimonadales bacterium | reverse complement strand
GATCGACGGGAAGACGGGGCGCTTCCGCGTGCGGCACGTCGACGTGAAATCGGTCGCCTACCAGATGCTCGCCGCGTACATGATTCGGCTCACGCGCGCGGATCTCGAGGATCCGGAGCAGGTGAGGGCCCTGGCGCGGGCCGGTGCGCTCGACGAGGGGACGCTGGTCAAGCGGTTCGGGCGGTGAAGGACCCCCGGGCCATGCTTGGAAGCGGGGTTTTCGCGCCATTGACACGGACGATCCTGGGCATTCCTGGGTCCCGAAGGGAAGGCACGGGCGTCCCTAGCTCAGCTGGATAGAGCGTTAGCCTCCGGAGCTAAAGGCCAGAGGTTCGAATCCTCTTGGCCGCCGGGGTGAATCGGCGGCCGCTGTTCGAGTAGAGCTTCGTGCAGGGTGGGCGGGTTACGGGCCGTTAGCTCAGTTGGTAGAGCAGCTGACTCTTAATCAGCGGGTCCAAGGTTCGAGTCCTTGACGGCCCACCAATTCTTTCGGGGAGTTCCAGATCAATGGGACTCCCCGAAGCTGCTTCTGCTAGCACTTTGATCGTCCAGCGTATCCGCGGCCGGTTTCTTCCCCATTGGCAGCCGCTTGCCGGGGGTTTCGACAGTGAGCCGAATCGAAGCGTGTCCAAGCTGCCATTGGCATCGCCTCCGCACGCTGTCACGGGAAGGCGCTTATCGCGGAGACCACGGGCTAGCCCGATCGAGACCGCGGCGACCAGACATCAGCGTATTGATGGACTGGGAGGCAAAGCAGCCGAGAGGCGAGCTGCGGCGCAAAGGGATGTCGTTTGAGCCGGTCTTTTGAAGAGAGCGGAAGATTCGACACGGTCCTTGTCTGCTCACCGGAAGGGCCACTGATCGATATTTGGCGAAGTGCCGATAAGAAAATCTACGGGCCCACGTGGCCCCAGAACCGCATAAGCGGTGACTCGCGTGAGCCCCTCGACCAAAATCAAATCCACCTCCCCGTCCTCGACTGCTATGAGCGGAGGGTAGGTCTTTCCTGTCTCAAGTGCTGCCAATACGGGAAGAATGGCCGAAGCAAGAGCCGTCTCAATACGAGAGACGTTCCGGACCGCGTCCACAACGCGTAACGTATCGTCGGACAATCGTGCAAACTCGTCTACGGAGTGCCGGATCGAGCGGAGCCGTTGGAACTCATTTGGCTGGAGCTGTGCTCGACGCCAAATCGTCGTATCGCAAGGAAAGTCCGTAAAGAGTTTTGGGTTGGCGCGAGAGCCTCGCGCGGCGGCGAGCAGTTCGACACGGAATCGATTGTCCTCCCGAACGCGCCTTGGAAGATCAGGTGTGAGAGGAACCCAGCGACGAAGCCGAGCTCGAGGCGCGCCGAGGTAGACATGCGAGTCCCTCCTTGTGAGGGGTCAGTCCGGTGGCCAGCCTTCCAACCACGCCGAGAATACACCGGTTATGTCGCGAAGAGCCGCTGCGAACCTAGCTCCAGATTGTTTGCATCTAACCAAGTGTCCGGATGACCTGATGAGGCGGCGGCCTGGCGCGGGTAGGCCCGGTTGGCGGGCTTGAGCTGCGACGTCGGGAGCCGAAGCTGGGTGAAGGCGCGTGAGAGCGCCCGGGAGGGCAGTCATGGGGAGTTTCTTGGCGGAAAAGAGGCTCGGGTCGAGGCACCGCGTCGTCGACGTGGATGGCCTGAAGATCTTCTATCGAGAGGCGGGAGCCGAGACGTCGCCCGCCCTGCTCCTGCTTCACGGATTTCCAACGTCGTCCCACATGTTTCGTGACCTGATACCGTCCTTGGCCGACGACTACCACGTGATCGCCCCCGACCTGCCGGGCTTCGGCTTCTCCGACGCGCCGGAGCGGTCGGAGTTCAAGTACACCTTCGATCACCTCGCCGACGTCATCGACCGGTTCACGACGGTGGCTGGGCTCACCCGTTATGCCGTCTACGTCTTCGACTACGGCGCGCCAGTGGGCTTCCGTCTCGCCATGCGTCACCCGGCGCGGATCGTCGCGATCATCTCCCAGAACGGCAACGCCTATGAGGAAGGGCTGAGCGAAGGTTGGAATCCCATCCAGCGTTACTGGAAGGAGTCCACGCCCGAGCACCGCAGAGCGCTCCGCGAGTTCCTGAAGCCCGAGGCGACGAAGTGGCAGTACACGCACGGTGTGCAGGACGAGACGCGGGTCGCGCCCGAAAGCTATACGCTCGACTCGGCGCTGCTCGCTCGACCCGGCAACGACGAGATCCAGCTCGATCTGTTCCTCGATTACGCCAGCAATGTTGCGCTGTATCCGCAGTTTCAAGAATACTTCCGCACGCACCGGCCGCCGCTACTCGCGGTGTGGGGGAAGAACGACCCGTTCTTCCTGCCGCCGGGTGCCGAGGCGTTCAAGCGCGATATTCCGGGAGCAGTCGTCCGCTTCTTCGACACGGGCCATTTCGCGCTGGAAACGCATGCCGCAGAGATTGCGGCCGCGATCCGCGACTTCCTGGCGCCGCGCTAAGGAGATCTCCAGCACGTCGCCGCCGCTCTACTCGGCGGGGCGAGTTCTGCCGACCTCCTTCCGGGTTCCGATCAGCATCGCCCACAGCCGGTCGGGGGTCAGCGGGAGCTCGTTCGCCTCGACCCCGAATGGCGCCAGCGCATCGGCGACGGCATTGGCGAGGGCCCCCGCCGGGCCGAGCGTCCCGCCTTCGCCCACGCCGCGCACCCCGA
>DATJGL010000074.1:0-4221 GCA_035495075.1 Gemmatimonadales bacterium | reverse complement strand
CTGCTCTTCCATGCCGCCGAAGAACCGGCACTCGACAACTTGGCGTTGGCGCGGCACCAGCTCGCTGAGGGCTTCGTCCAGCGCGAGCATGCCGTCGGGGTCGAACTCTCCTACCCAGACGCCGTCGGTCAGAGTTGTTCGTTCCCACAATCCCCCGCCGCGTTTGGCAGCCTTGCGGTCACGGGCGTGATCCACCAGCACCTGTCGCATGGCCCGGGCGGCGAGAGCGAGGAAGTGAGCCCGGTTCCCGGCGGCCATGGCTCTTCCGCCGAGCTTGAGGTAGGCCTCGTGCACGAGGGCAGTGGCGCTCAGCGTGCGCTCGCCATATTCATGTTCGAGCTGCCGCTGCGCGAGCCGACGCAAGTCGTCGTACACGAGGGGAACGAGCCGGTCGAGCGCAGCAGAGTCCCCCTCGTGCGCGGCCCGCAACAGGCGGGTGACTTCGCCGACGTCGCCCTGAACACGGTCCATGTCGGAGCCAGATGGAACCACTGGCCAATTTGCGCCGCCGTGTGGGAGCCACACAAGTATCGGCACGCGGCACCGGAAAGCGCTGTGGTTAGGTTCCGATCCCCTTGAGTCCCGTCGAGACGTAGGGAGAGGCTACGCCCCAAACCGCTCGAAGCGGTACGCCAGCTCGGGGCCGCCCTCTCCCTCGTACGCGAGCCGCGCCATGAGCAGCGCGAACGGCTCAGAGTACCGGGCGACCTGGAGAGTGCCGGCGTCTACCGGATCGAACCCCACGTCGCGTATCAGCGCCGCGGCCACCTCCTTGGCCTCCGCGTCGTCGCCGCAGTACACCAGGCTGGGCCGGCGTGCGCGTTTCCGAGCCTCGAACACGCCGCTGTTTGATGCTGCCGGTCTCAGAATGACGAGGGTCATACCGACCCTGTCCCCCCTCAGCGTCCTCGAGGCCGCTCGCTAGTAAACGAATGCCGGAGTCGCAACCTAGAAGCGCGATCGGAGCTTGCCTTCGGTCGCGCCTTCGTATTCGGCGGGAATATCAGGGCCACCGATGCGGTCTCCTCTGTGATGGCGCCGCAGTGCGGCACCAATGCCGCCCGGCATGATTCGGCCCTCCCCGGTCCATTGAGGTGTGCAATGAAGCGTGCTTTCCTTCCGATTGGCCTCGGCATTCTCCTTGCCGCGTGCGGCGACCCTCCCACCAGCGGGGTCCCCGGGGGGAATGAGCGTCAACTCCCGGCGTCCGCGGCTACCGCTTCGGGGGTGAGCCCGGTTGTGCAGTGGAACAGAACACTACTGCAAATCGTTCGCACGGCGGGCGCCCAACCAGCGACGGTTCACCCCACCCGAAGCTTCGCGATCCTTCATGCCGCGATCTATGACGCGGTCAACGCTATCGACCGGACCCACCAGCCTTACTTGGTTCGCCTGTCGGGTGTATCACGAACCGCTTCGCAAGATGCGGCGGCCGCAGCCGCGGGGCACGAGGTCCTCGTTACCTTGTACCCGCTATTCGGCGCCCAGCTCGATGGCCAACTGCAAGAGTCGTTAGCGCAGGTTCCCGACGGAGTAGAGAAGACTGACGGTATCCGCATCGGACATGATGTCGCTGATAGCATCTTGGCTCGGCGAAGCAATGACGGGTCCGCTGCTCAACCCATTCCATTTGTCTTCGGAAACGCCCCCGGGGGCTATCAGTCGACACCGCCGAATTTTCCCCCGCAACCTCAATTCACCCATTGGTCGCACGTTACCCCATTCGCGCTGGAGCGCGCGAATCAGTTTCGTCCCGGCCCCCCTCCGGCGCTGACCAGTAATGGGTACAGCGATGGGCTCAATGAGATCAAATCACTGGGAATCGTGAACAGTGCCACGGCCTCCGCCGATCAGGCGCTGACCGGCCGCTTCTGGAACGGGGCCATTCAGAACTATTGGAATGAGATCGCCCAGACGGCGTCGCTGGCTCACCACCTGACGACGGCACAGGGCGCTCGCCTATTCGCCCTGCTGAACCTGGCGCTCGCGGATGGCGTAATCGCCTTCTACGATGCGAAGTACACCTACAACTTCTGGCGGCCGGTGACCGCGATCCGGGCGGCTGATACGGACGAGAACCCGGAGACGGTCGCCGATCCGAACTGGCTTCCGCAGGCCGGGAAGACCGCGCCGGACCCCTCCTATCCAGGCGCGCATGCCGTCCTCAGCGCTGCTGGAGCCGGTGTGCTGACGGCCTTCTTCGGGGAGGATCATTCCAACTTCAGCGTTACGTCTGAGGTCCTCCCCGGAGTGGCGCGTTCGTTCAGCACGTTCGGCGATGCCGCGCAGGAGGCGACGTTGAGCCGGATTTTCGCTGGACAGCACTTCCGGTTCGACCTCACGGCGGGTCAGCGGCTGGGCCGCGAGGTCGCCGATTTTGTGGTTGACCGATTCTTGAGTCACCGTCTTGGGCCGGACGACTTCGACAATCGATGATCGGTGTCCCACCGAACGACTGCCGGGCCTGGTGACGCCGCCAGGCCCGCGGCACGATGGCGATTGGCGCGAGCTCGCCAGTGGTCCGGACGGCGATCGGGCCCAACTGACGGGAGCACCCATCTTGGACGACCGTGGAGGATCTGGCTGATGAACCTGGGTTTCCTGCTTGCGGCGCTCACCATGCTCGGTGCGGGCGAGCTGCACGCTCAGATGCCGCGGCCCATTCCCAACGGGGTTGTGCGCGAGGGCACGTTGAGCTTCGACGGTCGCGCTACGACCGGCGCCTTCACCGGAACCACGCGCACCGTGCGGGGTGAAATGAGCGGCGGGAGAAGCCTGTCGGAGGTGCGGGGCTGGGTGGACGCGCCGGTATCGACCCTGGTCACCGGCAACGGCCACCGGGACAGAGACCTGAACAAATCCATGCAGTCGGAGATCTATCCCACGATCCGGTTCGAGCTGACCGGCGTGGCGCCCACGGCTGGGGAGGGGGATAGCGCGGAGGTGATCCTTCAGGGGCGACTCACCATTCATGGCGTCACTCACGAGGCCTCGATACCAGCGACCGTGATCAGCCAACCTGGCGCGATCCGCGTGCGCGGGGCGACACCCCTCAACCTCAAGGACTACCGGATCGGGGGGCTTTCCAAGCTGGCGGGCATGCTCAAGATGGACGACAAGATCCTGGTGCACATCGACCTCACCTTCGCTGCTGGCGCCACGACGGTTGGCTCGGCCATGGGTACCTCCGAGAGCCATTGACAATGCATGTTATGACATGTAATCTCCGTCATGTCATCCCGACTCCAAGCCGAGATCAAGCAGACTAAGCCGTTCCCGAGCCGGAGCAGCGAGGCGGTGTTGAGCGTGCTGCGGACGGCGGCGCTGCTCGAGCATCAGCTCAATGAAGCCCTCCGGCCCTTTGGGATCACCGAGCTGCAGTACAACGTGTTGCGGATCCTCCGGGGCGCCGGCCGCAAAGGGTGGTGTGGGCGCGAGATCGCGGAGCGGCTGGTATCCAAGGTTCCCGACGTGTCGCGCTTGTTGGACCGCATGGAGGGCATCCGGCTCCTCCGTCGGGAGCGCGATGCCGCCGATCGCCGGCACGTCACAGCCCGCATCACCCCAAGGGGCCTGCGGGTGCTGGATGAGACCAGCTCCAAGCTCGAAGCATTCGACCGAGAGCGTTTCGGCCATCTCGACGCCGAGCGGCTGCAGCAGGTGATCGACGGGCTGGCGGACATCCGCGCCGCGCTGTGACTTGTTCGGCCGGAACATATGTTATAACATCTGTGTTATGACACGCATCGACGGGAGTTCTGCTCTTTCACCTGAGGCTTACTATGTCGACCACATCCTATGTCACTGACGCCGCTACCCTGGGCACGGGCCTGCTGCTCGGGCGGCTGATCTTCGGAGTGCTCATGGTGGCGCACGGCGGCCAGAAGCTGTTTGGCTGGCTCGGCGGCTACGGGCTCGCAGGCACCGCCGGGTTCTTTGAGCAGCTGGGCTTCCGCCCCGGCCGGCTGTTTGTCCTTACCGCGTCCCTCTCCGAGGTGGTAAGCGGCATCCTGATCGCGCTGGGCCTGTTCGGCCCGGTGGGGCCGGCACTGCTGCTGCCGGTCATGATCGTGGCCGCGGTTAGCGTGCACTGGAAGGGCGGGCTCTTTGCGGCGACGAACGGCATCGAGGTGCCGCTGCTGTACGCCACCGGCGCTGTCGTGCTCGCGTTCACCGGGTACGGGCTGTTCTCGCTCGACTCGGTGCTGGGGATCGACCACA
>DATJGL010000073.1:0-21435 GCA_035495075.1 Gemmatimonadales bacterium | reverse complement strand
CGCTCATAGCCGCCCCCTCAATTTTTATGCGGGAGTTTCCGGCGCCGGCGCCGGTACGGCTTTGACAGTAGGCGGCTCGACCTCAACCTGGAAGGCCAGGAGCCCCACCAGGGCAACGATGCCGCCCGCGATGAAGAAGGGCGCCGGGTGGCCGATCCGCTGAAAGGCGGTGGTTGCGAGCAGGGGGCCCATGATTCGGGCGAGGCCAGCGAAGGTCTGCGCCACACCCATCACCGTTCCGTATTCCGAGCGCGATACGTGGCGGGAGACCAGCGCGGTGGTAGATGGAAAGAGGAGCGCCGTTCCGATGGGCACGCACGGCACGATCAGCGCGAGGAGCAAGGCCGAGTTCGGGACCGGGAAAAGCAGGAGCCCGAACACCAGGATCGCCGTTCCGGCACGCATGGCCCACGCCTCACCGATCCGGTCCACAATCGGCCCGAGCAGGAAGATTCGCATGACCACCTGAATGGTGCCGATGTAGAAGAACCACTTCCCGATCGTATGCTCGTTGGTCCCGAACTCGGCGCCGAGGTAGAGGGCGAGGATAGAGGTGAGCACGGAGTACGCCAGCATCCCCACTCCGTAGATCAGGATGAGGCGCGACGTGGGCCGCGCCGGATGCACCACGACCTGGGCGGCGGTGTGCCAAACCGGCTTGCGCAGGGCGGGCACGGCACCGGAACCATCCTTGCGCTTGGATTCGGGCAACCACTTCCAGGCGCAGGCGGCATTGGTCACGCAGAGCGCAGCGGCGATGAACCCTGGCGCCGTTTGGCCGAAATGGGACGCGAGTGAACCCAGTAATGGCCCAATAGCAAAGGCAGCCCCCGTAGCCGAGGAGAGCCAGCCGAGCGCTTTGGCCCGCTGGGAGGGTTCGATGGTGTCGGCGACGTAGGCCTGGGCGACGCCGGTAGTCCCACCTCCCGCTCCCTGGACCAACCGCGAGAGGAAGAGAAGCCAGAGCGAGTCGGCCAGCCCGAAGACGACGTACGCGACCGCCGATGCCAGCAGCCCGATAAGCAGCGCGGGGCGCCGGCCGTACCGGTCCGACACCCGTCCCCACACAGGGGCCGAGAGGAGTTGCGCAATGGAGAACGCCGCGATGATGAGTCCGATCTGCGACGGCGTGGCGCGAAGCTTGAGCGCGTAGAAGGGGAGCAGCGGCAGCACGATTGCAAAGCCGATCATGTCCACCAGGCTGATGGCGATCAGCACAGCGAGACGGCGCAGCTGGTGGTTCGAGCCCTCCCTCACCCGATCCCGCCTCCGGTGCGAGCCCCGCCGACCGCGAACACGACGGCGCTCACCGCCATGAGGACTACGCCGTACGCTGCGGCCACGCCGACGTCGGCCTGGCGAAGGCTGGACAGGATCTCGAGCGAGATGGGGCGCGTGTCATAGGTGTACAGCACGATCGACGTCACGAAATCTCCCAACGCGGTTGCGAACGCGAGCGTGGCGCCCGCCACCAGCGAAGGCCAAAGCAACGGCACAGTAACCGACCAGAGCGTGCGCCATCGTCCCGCGCCGAGCGACCCCGCCGCTTCGTCGAGCGACGGATCCAGCGATCGGAACCCCGCCAAAGTGGCTCGGCTGGTGAGGGGCAGGTTCCGTACGAGATACGCAAGCGGAAGGATCCAAATGGTACCGACCAGGACAATCCGACCCGCGAGTGGGGCGTGCACGCTGAAGGCTGTGGCCATCGCGATGGCGAACACGGTTCCAGGCACGGCCCAGGGAAGCGCCAACAGTGCTTCCAGGATGCCTCGGCCGCGTACACGGCGCCGCACCACCATCGCGCCCGCGAGCAGTGAAATGGCTACGGACGCGACCGTAGCGACACTGGCGAGCCAGAGACTGTTGAGCAGCGGTCGTACCCGCACGGGATCCTGCACCAGCGTCGCGTAGTTTCGCAGCGTCCACGCCGGTGGTATCGCCTCGGTGGTCCAGGTCCCGACCGGCACGAACGAGACGACCAGCAGCGTCAGGTGAGGCAGCAGAAGAACGATCGCCAGGCCCCAAGCGGACATCGTCAGGAGCCGACTAACCCAGCGGCGTTCGATCCGGGTCGGCGCCGGGGGTGTGCCCTTGCTTCCTCCGACCTCGCGCTCCGCTCCCCGAAACAGGAACAGGGCAAGAAGTGCGAGCAGAGTGAGGGAGACGGTCTCGACCATCGCGAGCGATGTCTCGCCGTTCAATCGGGTCGAGACGATCTGGGTGGTCATTACCCGAAAGCCGCCGCCGAACACGTAGGGGGCGCTGAACGAGGCGAGCGCCGTCATGGCCGTCAGCAAGGCGCCGCCCGCCAGCGCCGGTCGCAGTGCGGGAAGCACGATGCGGCGCAGCGTTCGCCACCTGCCTGCCCCGAGACTGGCTGCAGCCTCGAGCATCGACCCATCCAGCGACAGCAGACCAGCCCGCGTGAACAGGTAGAAGTAGACGTACATCGAGTAGGCGTGCACCAAGAGGATCGCGCTCGCCCCTTCGAGCCGCCACGGCGCCTCGTCGAGCCGAAAGACCGCCTGCACCATTCGCGCGAGAAAGCCTGACTCTCCGTAGAGGAAAAGGAAGGCGACGACACCTACCAGAGGCGGCAGGACTGCGGGAAGCGCGATGATCGTGGCGAGCGTCCGCCGCCCCGGGAAGTCGTAACGGGTGACCAGGACTGCAAGCGGCACGCCGATCAAGGCCGAGAGAACGACACTTGCAATGGCAATCCAGCAGCTTCCCCACAATGCCAGCCACTCGGTGGAACGCCCCGCGAACTGCCGCACGTAGTCCAGAGTCCATCGCTGCCCTGTATGGACCGACTCGAGCAGGACCAGAATCAGGGGATACACCACCAGCCAGCCAATGAGCGCCAGCAGTCCGAGCGCGAGCAGCCGAGCGCCGCGAGTCTCTCCCCGAGTCATGTCGCTGCGTCCAGTGGGAACAGGTGGATCCCGGCGGCACCGCCCGCCCGCCGGCTCGGCACCAGACCGACTCGCTCGCCGACGTTCACCGCCAGCCCCGATCCACTGACTTCGAGCACGGTGCCGAGGTCCGTCTGGACCAGGAAGAGCGAGGTGGCGCCGGCAAAACGACGCTCTCGGACGACGGCGCCGAGCGAACCCGGCTCGGGACGCGCCATCCAGAGCGCCTCGGGCCGTACCAGCACTCGAATCCGTTGGCCGGGAATCAGCGCACGTTGAACGCCGCTGTCGGTGGCCACGCCCCAATCCGCGCCTTCGACCCGGACCCGTGTGCCGGATCTCCCCCGCTCCAGTACCACACCTTCGAGCGTAGAGGCCCGGCCCACGAACGCAGTCACGAACGGATTTGCTGGATTCGCATAGAGCTCGTCCGGTGTGCCCACCTGTTCGAGGCGACCGTCTCGCAGCACGGCGACCCGATCTCCCAGCTCGAACGCCTCTTCCTGCTCATGCGTCACCAGAACCGTGGTGATGCCGATGCGATGGATGAGGTCGTGCAGCTCGCGTCGGGTGCGCTCCCGAAGCACCGGGTCGAGATTGGACAGGGGCTCGTCCAGCAGCAGGACCCGAGGCTCGGGCGCAATAGCGCGGGCCAGCGCGACCCGCTGCTGCTGTCCGCCGGAGAGGTGCGCGATTCGCCGGCGTTCGAAGCCGGCCAGCTCCACCAGCTCGAGGGCCCGACCGATCCGCTGCTCCAGCTCCGCGCCTTTCACCCCGGTGGATTCCAGCCCGAACGCGACGTTCTCGCCTACGTCGAGGTGGGGGAACAGCGCGTAGTGCTGGAACACCATGCCGAATCGGCGGGCCACCGGCGACTGGCGGGTGACATCGAGGTCCTCCACCGTGACCGTGCCGCTGTCAGGCGTCTCGAAACCCGCCAGCAGCCGCAAGGTCGTAGTCTTCCCGCTCCCACTAGGGCCGAGCAGCGCGAGGATTTCACCTCGGCTCATCCTCAGCGAAACATCGTCCACCGCGACGGCCGGACCGAACCGCTTGGTGAGCCCAGCGAGTTCCAGGAACCCCGTCACGGCCGCCCCATCCCGCGCACGTGGCGGTCCCAATAGCTCATCCAGCCGGCGCCATCCCGGGCGAGCCGACCCCAGTCCATCTGCGCAACCACCATCGTCCGCTCGACATCGGTGACCCACGGCGGCACCGAGTCCGGTGGCAAGTCTCGGCGAGCGGGCAGTCGGTAGACTCGTCGCGCGGCCAGCAGCTGCCCGTCCACACTCCCCACAAAGTCGATGAACTCCTTGGCAGCGGCGGGATGACGCGATCCTCGCACCAGCCCGATCGCATCATCGATCACGACCGTGCCGCTTCGCGGAAAGACGTAGTCGAAGGGGAGTCCTTTGGACCGGCTGATCAGAATGTCGGGCAGGTCCCAGAGGGTTATCACGCCTTCCTGCCGGGCGAGCTTGGCATCGAGCACTGCCGGATTGAGGGTGTACGCTCGAGTCTGCCGGTCCAGTCGCCGAAGCCAAGCCATCCCCGCTGCTGTGTCACCCGTTGTGCGGATGCTGCGCAGCAGCACCAGTCCCCAGATGGCGCGCATGGTGCCGCTCGCCATCGGGTCTCGAATGAGCACCTGGTCGTGCCACCGCGGAGCGAGCACGTCGTCCCAGTCCTGCGGCGCATCAGACCTGCGAACGGCTCGGCTGTTGAATGCGATCACGGCAGGTGTGCGATACACCGGGTAGTACAGGTCATGCGGCCCGACGCCGTCCGGGCCGACGTGATCGGCCCAGGCCGGCCGGTAGGGCACGAGCAGCGAGTCCTCCACGCCCCGATCGAACAACGTCGTCGGGCCACCGAACCAGACGTCCGCTTGCGGATTCACTCGCTCGAAGCGAAGCCGATCGAGAATCTCCTGGCTGCCCATATCGAGCCAGCGCACGTCCACATCGGGGTGCCGACGCTCGAATTCGTGCTCGAGCAGCGTCAGCTGGTCACGTCCATGAGGCGAATAGAGCAGGAGCGGGGTGCGTGGGTCTCTGCTACACGCGCCGAGCAGCCACACCAGGACCGCGGCACCCCGGATCACCGGGATGTGGGCCGTGCGAGGGCGAGCAGGTTGGCGAACAGCCGATACGCCCCCGGCACGCCGGCGGGCAACTGACGGAAGAAGCTCAGCCCGGTATAGACGTAGGTCCCCTTTCCCAGGTGGGCGACGAGGAGTCCGCCCTCGCGCGGATCGTCACCGGGGTCGTGAGTCTCGAGCAGGGGCTGATAGGCCGAATCCCAACTCCGCGCGAAATAGAGCCCTCGCTCCTGGACCCAGCCATCCCAGTCGCCTGCGCCGATCCGATTGGGCAGGCGAAAGACGGGATCGGAGGGACGCAGGATATGAACGGGAGCGGCTTCATCGGTGACGCGGTCGTGGCTCACCGGCGCGCCGGCCGGGCGTGGCGGCGTCGCTCGAGCCCCGGTGCCCGTCGCAGGGGCGGCTTCCAACCGCAGCGCCTGGCCGGCCACCGTCATCGGGTATGGCGCGTAGCCGCCCAGGAAAAACCCGTACTGCTGATACTGGACCAGCAAGAGCCCGCCGCGACGGACGTAGTCCAGAAGCCGGCCGTTGAAGCGCTGCAGGGCCGCCTCGGTCTCGTAGGCGCGGCTCCCGACGACGATCGCGTCGTAGCGGGAGAGGTCGCTGCGCTCGAGCGCCGCCGCATCGAGCATCGTCACTGGGACCCCGACGCTCTGGAGGGCCTCAGGCACCCGGTCGGCGGCGCCGCGCACATAGGCAACGCGCGCAAGGCGCGGGAGCGCCAGGGGCGCTACGCGCAGCGACACCGCCGCGACTCGCGTGAAGGAGCGGGGGCGAACGTGGGGATAGTCCACCCTGAACACCCCCGCGTCGTACCGCGCTCCGCCACGGTCGGTCGCTTCAGCCCGGATGGTGAACGCCCCGGGTTGAACGTTCGCGGGAGGCCTCAGGTCGAACCCGAACGATCGGGATTCATCCTCGCGGGTCAGCGTGAACGACGCCGCCGGAGACACAGTCCAGCCCGGAGGAGCCACTAATCTGACCGTGCCTGCCGTGGTGTCGCGCGCCCCGTGCACGAGCGTCACGGTGAACCGGCGTGTGCCGCGCGAACCGGCCGCCCAAACGAGCGTATCGGGATCGACCTTGACGTCGATCCTCGGGACCACGGTGAGCGGGCGTCTGCCTTCCCCCGCCGTCTGATCGCGGAATTGGAACGTGACCTCGCGCGGCTCGACCTCGGCCCCGAAATCGGCCGTCAGCGGTGGCTCCCCGAACGGCAGGCCGAGCAGCTCGGGGGGCCCCGCGGGCCACACATATGAGTCGCCTTGGCGTGGACTCTGGAGAAAATAGGGCGTGGTCGGCGTCGCGCTGTCGGGGATGGGCACATCGAATGCCCAGCTCGCCACGGCGCCGGGCTGCACAGTGGCGCCCTCCTTGGATTCCTGGACGCCGGGCCACCGCGCGTTACCCCGGATCGCAACCAGCGGAAGCGATACCGGGTGAGAACCGGCGTTCCAGCAGGAGGCATCGACATGCAGGACCTGGCCCGGGACGACCCGTTGGTCGTCCGCCACCGCGTCACACACCATCCCGGATGCCAATTGAATCGCGTGCTGCAGCCGGGTGAGTTGATCCCATTGCTCGGCGGTCGCCCGGGTGACCCGGACGCTGCCTTGCGACTGAGCTTGGGGCAGCGCCGCCGCGAAGCGATCGAGCGTGGCTGCCAACGGCGGGGCCCCAGTGCGCCGATAATCGGCGATGGCCTTTGCCAACGAGTCCCAGGGGCCTGGTGCGGATCCATTTCCGCCGGCGGAGGCGAGTCCTGCAAGGGTGGTGTCGATCCCGGCCCACAGGCCATCGGCGCCCTTCCCGGTCCGGTCCTGGATCAGCGCCAGGCGAACTACCGAGGGTCCGATTCGCTGGAGCTGTCCCATGTCCTGCGAGCGGTGCAGGCTCCGGCTCTCCATCGCGACCTGGTGGTAGGACTTTCCGACCGCCGAGTCGAGTACGCCTCCCTGAAGGACAAGGGTGGTTGCCGCAGTGTCGAAGCGGGTACTGCGGTAGAGCTTGAGCGGCATCCACGGCGCGAGTTGATCGCGCGCAAGCTCGGGAAAGCGGGTGGGGTCTCCCGCGATCCGAAATGCCTCCTGGGCGGCCCACCCAGCCGCCTGGTGTTGCCCGTGTCCGTCCCGAGGCGTGCCGCTGAAGACGGACACGACAATCTGGGGCCGAAACCGCCGGATTACCCGGACCACGTCCTTGAGAACCGAGTCGCGCGGCCAGTGAGTCCAGGTTTCGTCGAGCGTCTTGGAGAAGCCGAAATCGTACGCCCGGGTGAAGAACTGACGTGCCCCGTCCAGACGCCGAGCCGCCAACAGTTCTTCCGTGCGAAGCAGCCCGAGCGCCTCGCCCAGCTCGGGGCCGATAGCGTTTTGTCCGCCTTCACCCCGATTGAGCGAGAGATAGGCCGCCTCGGCCCCCTCGCCTCGGACCAGCACGGTGAGCAGCTCGGTGTCCTCGTCGTCGGGGTGCGCCCCGATCACGAGTACGCGCTTGTAGTGGCCCAGCAGACGAAGCTCGTGCTCCAGTGCAACGACCCCGCCGGTGGAGGGCGGCTCGAGCTGAGCGGCGAGCGGAACTGTGATGACAACTAACGCGGCAACGACAGAGGAGAGAACGGCGCGCAGACAATCCCGCCGGCAGGAGGATCGGGGGAAGCTAAACCGGTACGGTACTAGAAGTAAGAAGGCGAGAGAGGTGCCCCACGCTACCGCGGTGCCGCGCCCAGTGGTACTTCGCGCAGCAGTTGCCGGAACTCTGGGTGTTGCCACCACAGATAGAGCCCCATCGCGATCGCCGCGAACGTGTTGGCGCCGAGCACGGTCCAGAAGGGGAACAACTCGCGGGTGGCCTGGGAGACCAGAGTGAGCAGTCCGTAGAACAACACTTCGAACACAAGGAAGACTTGGAGAATCGCGTATCGGACGGCGGACTCGCGAGCCGCCCAGCGTATCAGGGCGACCAGCCCGATACCGAACGCAAGGAACACGGCAAAGTGAACCGCGGTATACGCAATGACCGCAGCGAACTGGACGTGTGCGAGGTCCGGCCTCGATTCGCCGAACAGCAACACCTGTCCTAGAACGCTCGGAGTGCGGAGCGGGTGACCTTGAATCAGGTCACTTACGAAAAACCAGAGGGCGACGGACCCGGCACCGATGGCACCTACATAGGTGCCCTCATCGCCCTTCGAGAGATCGGACCGAGCCATGGCCCTTCCTCCCCAGTTGCAGGAAGGAGCGGCGTCACCCGGGGCAGGTTGCTCCAGGGGACGGCCCGGAGTAACGCTCCGGACGCCGCACCCCGCGGCCCAGTTGTACAGTGAGGAGATTGATCGGGTGGCGCAAGTGCGTGTCACTCAGGCGGGCGTAGCGTCTCCCCGGACCGCCTGGCCCGGCGCTCTCGTTCGGCCTGGCGGCCCAGCACGAATGCGGCTCCGAAGGCGATCAGCGCCACTCCCAGTAGGGCCTCCCCGAGCAGTCCAGCGTAGACCCAGCGCAGCGGATAGAGGAGCACCAGCATGCCGATCGACACCAGAATGGTGCCGATGGCCCGGAGCACCTCATCCAGGTTGCGCCAGTGGGTCCGCCGACCCCAGTGGACGGAAGCCGCCCAACCCAGAAGCCCCAGGAGCAGGATCCCGTACCAGATCACAATCCAGTACCGCCGGCCTACGATCATAGCCGACCTCGCGAGAACTGACCTGGGGGGAGTGGGTGCCTACGTTACCTCCGACCGCGCCGGTTTACCAGTCCCTTCAGGGCTGGCGACAGCGGGGACAGCCGCAGCGTTTTCGCAGCTGCTCGAAGGTGTAGATGCCGGTATCGTGTCCGTCGCTCCAACGGATGCGCAGGCCGTACGATCCCACCAATTCCAATGACACCGGCCGGACATCGAGGGCAACGCTGGCCGGGTTCAGCAGTGCCCGTCCGGTCATTTCTTCCACGCAACCGGCGCAGGGGCAGGCGAGTCGAAGCTCCCAGGCAGGGTAGAGCCAAACGTGCCCTGCTTGATCCCACTCGATGCGCACGCCGTCCGACAAACGACTGATGGCATATGGGATCGGCGGAAGCGGCATGGAGTTCCGTTCGGCTAATTACATTCTGGGTGTGACCAATCTACCCTCACCCCAGTTCCGATGACTTCATCCAGCCACAATCCTCTCGGCACTCGCGGTACCCTCGACCTTGGCTCGGAGCAAGCAACGGTCTATCGGCTGCCCGAGCTCGCCCGTCAGGGGCCCACCGACCTGGAGCGCCTGCCCTTCTCGATCCGCGTCTTGCTCGAAAATGTCCTGCGTCACGCCGGACGGGGAGCCGTAAGCGAAAATCACGTCCGCGAGCTGGCCCAGTGGGCTCCTTCGAGCAGCGCCAGGAGCGAAGTCCCCTTCATGCCGGCCCGAGTCGTATTACAGGACTTCACCGGCGTACCCTGCGTCGTTGACCTGGTCGCGATGCGAGACGCGATGGCCCGAATGAATGGCGACCCTGATCTGATCAACCCGGTCGTGCCCTGCGACCTGGTGATCGATCACTCGGTGCAAGTGGACTACTACGGAACGGGCGCCGCGTTTCAGCAGAACGTGGACCTGGAGTTCGAGCGCAACCGGGAACGGTATCAGTTGCTCAAGTTTGCTCAGCGTGCCTTCCACAACTTTAGCGTGGTGCCCCCGGGCACCGGCATCGTGCACCAGGTCAACCTGGAATACCTGGCTCCAGTGGTGCAGTTGCGACCGCAGTTCGGCGAGCTCACGGCATACCCGGACACCCTGGTGGGTACCGACTCGCATACCACGATGATCAACGGGCTTGGCGTGCTTGGGTGGGGCGTCGGCGGCATCGAGGCAGAGGCCGTCATGCTGGGCCAACCCTATTTCATGCTGATGCCGGACGTGATCGGCATGAAGCTGGTGGGCGAGCTGCCGCTCGGCACCACCGCTACCGATCTCGTGCTGACGGTGACCCAGCTTCTGCGTAAGAAGGGCGTGGTGGACAAGTTCGTCGAGTTCTTCGGCCCCGGCCTCTCGTCGCTCGGCCTGGCTGATCGCGCTACCATCGCCAACATGGCGCCGGAGTACGGGGCCACGATCGGCTTTTTCCCGGTAGATGCCGAGACCATTCGGTATCTCCAGCGCACCGGCCGGGAGCCGAAGGTGGTCGAGCGTGTCGAACGGTATTGCAAGGCTCAAGAGTTGTTCCGGACAGACGCCACGCCGGATCCCACCTTCACCGATACATTGACGCTCGACCTGTCGACTATCGTGCCGGCGCTGGCCGGCCCTCGGCGGCCCCAGGACCTGGTCCCGCTCGCGTCGCTCAAGCGAAACTTTCACATCTCCCTTCCTGAGCTTCTGACCCCGGCCGCCCCGGCAGCTCGCCACGAGTTGGCTGAGGCGAATTACTCACGCTGGGTGAACGAGGGCGGTGGCGGCACCATCACGCTGGTCGAGGAAAGCCCAGCCGTCGCGCAGCCCCTGCTCGATGGAGAGGCGTGCGAGCTGCACGACGGATCGGTTGTGATCGCGGCGATTACGAGCTGCACCAACACTTCGAATCCATCCGTGATGATCGGCGCCGGGCTGCTGGCCAAGAAGGCGGTTGAGCGCGGCCTGAAAACGCGCCCATGGGTGAAGACCAGCATGGCTCCGGGATCGCGGGTGGTTACCGATTATCTCAAGGGCTCGGGACTTCTGCCCTACCTGGAGCAGCTGCGGTTCAACGTGGTGGGATACGGCTGCACCACCTGCATCGGCAACTCGGGGCCGCTCCCCGAGCCGATTGCGCATGCGATCGAGGAGCACGCCCTCGTCACCGCCGCCGTCTTGTCCGGCAACCGGAACTTCGAGGCTCGGGTTCATCCCTCCGTGCGGGCCAATTATCTCGCCTCCCCGCTGCTGGTGGTCGCATTCGCCCTGGCGGGCCGGGTCGACATTGATCTCATGCGGCAGCCGCTGGGCATCGGTAAGGATGGGAAGCCGGTTCATCTACGAGAGATCTGGCCGTCCCCGAAAGAGATCGCAGACGCCATGGCGGCGTCACTCAAGCCCTCGCTATTCCGCGAGCGCTACGCGTCGGTGTTCGAGGGTGACGAAGTCTGGCGCGGCTTGCCGGTCCCGGCGGGCAGCCAGTACGCTTGGGATCCGGCCAGCACTTACGTGCAGGAGCCACCGTTCTTCCAGAACCTTCCACCCGAGCCGGCGCCGCTGGTGGATATCAGGGGAGCCCGGATCCTAGCGGTACTGGGTGACTCGGTGACGACCGACCACATCTCCCCGGCCGGTTCCATCCCGAAGAACGGCCCGGCAGCCAGATACCTCCTCGAGCACGGCGTCGAACACCGCGACTGGAATACGTTCGGCGCAAGACGAGGAAATCACGAGGTCATGATGCGCGGCACGTTCGGCAACGTGCGCATCAAGAACGCGCTGGTCCCGGACAAGGAAGGCAACTGGACCCTGCATCTTCCCAGCGGCGAGGTGATCTCGATCTACGATGCCGCCACGCGGTACCGGGAGGAGGGGACCCCGCTCGTCATCCTCACCGGCAAGGAGTACGGCACCGGCTCGAGCCGAGACTGGGCCGCCAAGGGGCCGGCGCTCCTGGGAGTCAAAGCGGTTATCGCGGAGAGCTACGAGCGGATTCACCGGAGCAACCTGGTAGGGATGGGAGTGCTGCCGCTTGCCTACGAGCACGGCACCCACCGGAAGACGCTCGGGCTGAGCGGCCGCGAGACGTTCGACATCACCGGAATCTCGAGTGGCCTGGCGCCGGGAGGACGCGTTCAGGTCACTGCGACTGATGAGGCCGGCAAGAAAACCAGCTTCCCCGCCGTCGTGCGCCTCAACTCACCGGTCGAGCTGGAGTACTACCAGCACGGCGGGATTCTGCAGCGAGTGTTGCGACAGTTCCTGCGCGGGGGTCTGGCCACCTGACGAAAAAAAGCAACCAGAACAAAGAAGCCCTCCGATCGCTCGGAGGGCTTCCCTTTCTCGGCCCGGAACGCCTACGCGACCAGATCGCGGAGGCGGTCGCCGGTTTCACCCTCGCGGAGCCGGAGCAGCGCCCGATCGCGTAGCTGACGAATCCGCTCGCGGGTGACCCCCATCATCCGGCCGATCTCTTCCAGGGTGCGGCTATTGCCATCATCGAGCCCGAAGTACAGCCTCAGGACTTTCGCGTCACGAGGCGGCAGCGAAGCCAGCGCAAGCTCGATGTCCCGCGTCTGGCTGTTGGCCAGCGCCGACGTGTCGGTGCTCTCCTGCTCGCCGGTGGAAAAACGTTCGATCCGCTCGTTGCCTTCGCCGTCGCGGGTGGGATGGTCCAGGCGAACCGCCTCGGAATTGAGGGCGCTCAGACTGCGGACCGCTTCGACTGTGAGGCCGGTGGCCCGGGCCAGCTCCTCGGTTGTCGGCATCCGACCCAGCCGGTCCTTGAGCAGTGTAGTGGTTCGCCCTAGGCGACTCAGGTCCGCCGTCCGGTTGAGCGGCACCCTTACCGGGCGCCCATGCCGCGCAATGGCAGCCTGTACCGCCTGCCGAATCCACCAGACGGCGTACGAGATGAACTTGACGCCCCGATCCGGATCGAACTTCCGAGCCGCCGTCATGAGGCCGAGATTTCCCTCACCGATGAGATCGACCAGCGGCACGCCGCGATTCTGGAATTTCTTGGCTACCGACACGACGAACCGGACGTTGTGCCGCGCCAGGCGTTCCTGGGCCGCAATACTGCCCTTGAAGGCCTTGCGGGCCAGCTCCATCTCCTCATCACGGTTCAGAAGGGGTACCCGGCTGATTTCATCGAGGTAAAGATCGAGGCTTTCCCTCCCCTCATCGACGGCCCGAGCGATCTGGGCCGGCCGCACCGCGCGACGCTTGGCACGTGGCTTCACGGTCACTCTAGGAACCTCCTATGGAAGCAGGACCCCTGTGGGGATCGTACAGCGGGGGGGCGCATCAAAATCGGTCGGCCAATATAAACGCTAAACTACGGAAAATCAATAGTTTAGCGTAAGCTACTGTGCTAGTATGATTTGCACAAACTTTCCACATTCGGCGCATCGGCTTGACCGCGCGTCCACTGCGTGAAGATTAGTCGTCCGAACTCTCCCGCAGCCCCGGAGTCCCGGATGCGAATCGCTGTACCCAAGGAGAGTGCGCCGCGCGAGCTCCGCGTCGCACTGGTCCCTGAATCGTGCAAGAAACTGATCCAGGCGGGTTACCAGATCTCGGTCCAAGAGGAAGCCGGGACAGCGGCCGGCTTTCCGAACTCTGCCTACCAGGACGTCGGGGCAACCATCGAAGCCGATGGGCGAGGCCTGCTCGGCTCGGCCGATCTCGTGCTCCGGGTCAACCCGCCCCAAGTCGGGGCTTCGGGGCACGACGAGACTACCTCGATGCAGCCGGGCACCATACTCCTGGGCTCGCTGATGCCGCTCCGGAATTTGCCTGTGGTTCGCGCCCTTGCCGCCGCCAAGATCACTGCGTTCTCCACCGACGCCATCCCCCGCACCACCCGAGCCCAGTCGATGGACACCCTGTCGTCCATGGCCAACATCGCCGGGTACAAGGGCGCGCTGCTGGCTGCGGCCGAGCTGCCGAAGTACTTCCCCATGTTGATGACTGCGGCGGGCATGGTTCGCCCGGCCAGGGTGTTCGTGATCGGCGCCGCCGTCGCCGGCTTGCAGGCCATCGCCACGGCGCGGCGTCTCGGCGCGACGGTCTCGGCCACTGACGTGCGGCCTGAGGTCAAGGAGCAGATCGAGAGCGTCGGCGCGAAGTATGTGGGGATCGAGCTCAAGGAGAGCGCTGCGGCGGGAGGCGGCTATGCCAAGGAGCTTTCCGACGAAGATCGCCGACGCCAGCGAGAGGTGCTCGCACAGCAGTGCGCTCAGGCTGACGCTGTGATCACCACGGCGCTGATCGGCGGGGTGTTCGCCCCCAAGCTCATTACAGCGGATATCGTCAAGTCCATGAAGCCCGGCAGCGTCATCGTGGATCTCGCCGCCGACGGCGGCGGCAAT
The DNA here is from genome assembly GCA_035495075.1 of Gemmatimonadales bacterium. Classification (GTDB taxonomy): domain Bacteria; phylum Gemmatimonadota; class Gemmatimonadetes; order Gemmatimonadales; family GWC2-71-9; genus DASQPE01. Next base: position 7,392 of record DATJGL010000073.1, on the reverse strand, counting down.
TGCGAGCTGTCCCGTCCCGGTGAGACGATCCGGGTCGGCGGCGTTACCATTCTCGCCCCGCTCAACCTGGCCGCCACCATGCCGTCCGACGCGAGCCTGCTCTTTTCTCGGAACCTCACGGCGTTCGTGCAGGCGTTCACCACCGACAAGGGGTTCAAGCTCGATTTGAACGACGACATTCAGCAAGGCGCGCTGATTACCCACGACGGCGCGGTCACCAACGCGCGCACGCGCGAAGCCCTGCAGAAGGAGAGCGCATGACCCCCGACGCAGCGCCGGTTCAGTCGGCGGACTTCTGGTCCCAGTTGTTCGTGCTGGTCCTGGCGACCTTCATTGGGCTGGGCGTGATCCGCCGGGTCTCGCGCCTGCTCCATACACCGCTCATGTCCATCACCAACGCGATCTCCGCGATCGCGGTGGTCGGGTCCATTATCGTGACCGGTGCCGATTATCCGCCTCATATCCGCCTGCTTGGCGCGATCGCCCTGTTCGCATCGATGACCAACATCGTGAGCGGATTCCTGATCACCGACCGAATGCTCAAGATGTTCAAGACCGACCGGAAGCCGGGCGCCGGAGAGCAGAAATGACCCCCGGAATCGTCCAGTTCGCCTACATCCTGGCGACGGCGCTATTCATCTTCGCGCTGCACTGGATGAACGCCCCCAAGACCGCACGCCAGGGCGTGATGGCCGGGGTCGTGGCGATGACCATCGCGATCGTGGTCACGTGGGCGCAGCCGGAGGTCATCCATCACGGCTGGATCGTCCTCGCGATCGTGGCGGGATTCGTGGTCGGCATCCCATTGGCTCGCGTGCCGCTCACAGCGGTCCCCCAACGAACCGCCCTGTCGCACGCCTTCGGCGGCCTAGCCGCCGGGCTGGTGGGAACCGCGAAGTACTACCTCTGGCTCAGCGAGGGACCCGAGAATCTCACGGCGTTCCGCATGATCGCGATCATCGCCGAGATCATCCTTGGCTACCTCACGTTCACCGGCAGCCTCATGGCCGCAGGAAAGCTTCAGGAGGTAAAGTGGGTTCCCCAGCGGCCAGTGACCTATCCGGGCCAGAACTTCACCAACTTGGGCCTGTTTCTCATCGCGGCCGGTTTGGGGATCGCTCTGATTCTCCATCCGACCGCAGACTGGGCGCCCAAGCTCTTCCCCGTCATCATCGGCCTGGCGCTCCTGTTCGGCGTGCTCCTGATCATTCCCATCGGCGGCGCCGACATGCCGACCGTGATCGCGATCCTCAATTCGTACGCCGGCTTGTCCGCGGTCGCGATGGGGTTCGTGCTGGACAACAAGCTGCTGATCACCGCCGGTGCGCTGGACGGCTCGAGCGGCCTCATCCTCGCGATCATCATGTGCAAGGCGATGAACCGCTCATTTACCAACGTGCTGTTCGGCGCGTTCGGGCAGGTCCAGCAGATCACGGCCGGCGGCGACCATAAGGTCTACAAGGCGGAAACCATTGAGGGCGCCGGCCAGGTGATGGAGCAGGCGAACCAGGTGGTCATCATCCCGGGCTACGGCATGGCGGTCGCACAGGCGCAGCACAAGGTGCGCGAGCTGTATGACCAGCTCAAGAAGCGGGGCATCACCGTCAAATTCGCGATCCACCCGGTCGCTGGACGCATGCCCGGGCACATGAACGTCCTGCTCGCCGAGGCCGACATCCCATACACCGACCTGGTCGAGATGGACGAGATCAACCCGGATATGCCGCAGGTCGACGTGGCGCTGGTGGTGGGAGCGAACGACGTGGTGAATCCCGCCGCGCGCTCGGAGAAGTCGAGCCCGATCTACGGCATGCCGATCATCGACGCCGATCGCGCGCGCACGGTGTTCGCCATCAAGCGCAGCAAGAACCCGGGCTTCGCCGGTATCGACAACGAGCTCTACTTCTCCGACAAAACCTGGATGCTGTTCGGGGATGCCAAGAACGTGATCGGTGACCTGGTGAAGATGCTGGGAGGCGGTTCCGGGCTGCACTGATCGCATCAGCGGCATCGCGCCGACGTTGCACTTTATGCGTCCCGCGGTATATCCTCCGCGACACCATGCCGCCAGCGAGACACGCCCCGCACGTCCACAAGTTCGGCGGGGCCTCCCTGGCCGACGCTGCCGCGATCGGCCAGGCTGTTGCTATCGTCCGCAGTCATCGCGCCGAGCCCATTATCGTCGTGGTATCGGCGATGGCGGGTGTTACCGACCAGCTACTGGCCGTCGCACAACACGCCGTTCGGGGCGAGTCTGCGCGAGTCGCGGAGTTGGTGGACGGTCTGAGCGCGAGACACCTGCAGGCGGCCCGGGCAACCCTTCCCGCCGGCGCCGTACGGACCGCCCTCACCGAGCACATCTCCCAGCAGTTCGCCGAGCTCGCCGCATTGGCTGCCGGTCTCAGCCTGCTGCGGGATCTTACGCCCCGCACCAGTGATGTGATCGTGGCCCGGGGCGAGCGCTTGAGCGCCCGCCTGGTGACTGCTGCGCTGACCGCCCATCGCGTTCGTGCCCACTATGTCGACGCAACCGCCGTGGTTCGGACTGACGCGCACTTCGGTCATGCGTCGCCCGACTACGAACGGACCGACCGCGCGGCCCGGCGGGCGCTCCGCGCGCTGCTCGCGCGGGGCGAGGTCCCAGTGGTGCCCGGTTTTCTCGGCGCGTCACCGGACGGCGACCTGACGACGCTCGGCCGCGGCGGCTCCGATCTCACCGCGACGTTGCTTGCCCGGGCCCTGGGTGCAGGAAGGGTCTCGCTCTGGAAAGACGTGCCAGGCCTCCTCACTGCCGACCCCAAGGTGGTGCCCGACGCACGGGTGATTCCGGAGCTGCACAGCCGAGAGGCCGCCGAGCTGGCGTACTACGGGGCGAGAGTGCTCCACCCGCGCACGCTGATTCCGCTCGCTGGCCGCAGGATTCCCCTTTTCGTGCGACCCTTCAGCGACCCGGCCTCTTCGGGAACCGAGATCTCCGATCGGGTCGCCGCGACCCGACTGCCGGTGAAGGCGCTCTCGGCGGCCACCCATCAAGCGCTGGTAACGGTGGCCGGCAACGGCATGCTCGGCGTTCCCGGCATCGCGGCGCGTACCTTCGCCGCTCTCCAGCGGCGCCGGCTTTCGGTCTCGCTCATCTCACAGGCATCTTCTGAGCACTCTATCTGCTTCAGCGTGCCGGACGCCGCCGCGCGAGATGCCCGGCAGGCGCTGGCGCAGGAGTTCAGCGAGGAGATCGAACGGCGGGAGATCGACGGCGTAGAGGTTCGCCACGGTGTCGCGACCATCGCCGTGGTGGGACTCGGGATGGCCGGCACGCCAGGCGTCGCCGCCGGGGTGTTCTCGGCTCTTTCCGCCGGTGGGATCAACGTCGTGGCGATTGCGCAGGGCTCGAGCGAGCTCAACATCTCCGTCGTCGTGGACGGCGACCGCGCGGCCGACGCGCAGCGACGCATCCACGCCGCGTTCCAGCTGGCCCGCATCGGCGGAGGAACGGTCACCCGGCCGGAGCGGGTGGAAGTCGTTCTCCTCGGATTCGGTCAAATCGGGCGAATGCTCGCCGGGCTGCTCGCACGGGTTCGCCGGCCAGGACTCGCCCTGCGGGTGGTCGGGATCATCGATCGGAGCGGCTTCGTGTTCGAACATCGAGGCCTCGACAACGGCCGCCTCGCCGCGCTGGTCGCCGCCAAGGAGCGAGGCCGCCCGCTGTCAGACGCGCCAGGAGGACGCGGGGCTACGGCGGAAGACGCGGTCGGCTTCATCGCGGGCCACGCCCTCCGGCGTCCGATCCTGGTAGATCTCACCGCCACCCACACGGGCAAGCTGCTGGAACAGGCCCTCGCGTGTGGAATGGACCTGGTGCTGTCCAACAAGGTGCCGCTTGCGGGCACGTGGACCGAGAGCATGCGACTGCACGAGCTCGCGCGCGCTTACGGGCGGCGGATCCGACACGAGACCACCGTCGGCGCCGGGCTTCCGGTCATCGATACGTACTACAAGCTGATCGAGTCGGGGGACCGGGTTGAGCGCGTCGACGGGTGCCTCTCGGGAACGATCGGTTTTCTACTGACCGAGGTCGAGCGTGGCCGCAAGTTCTCGGACTCGGTCCGCACCGCAATGAAGAACGGCTATACGGAGCCCGATCCACGTGACGACTTGTCCGGGATCGACGTCGGACGAAAAGCCCTCATTCTCGGTCGCTTGCTGGGCTTCGCCGGCGAGCTCTTGCCGCGGCACATCGAGTCCCTGGTGCCCAAGGTGATGCGGTCGCTTCCCGTCGCGCAGTTCCTCGAGAACCTTCCCCGACTCGACGCCGAGTGGGAACGGCGGGTGCAAGCGGCCACGGCGCGGGTGCGGGCGCTCCGGTACGTCGCATCGGTGACGCGCCAGTCGCTGTCGGTCGAGCTCCGAGAGGTGGATCGGTCCAGCCCGCTGGGGGCGCTCAAGGGCGCGGACAACGCGGTGGTGTTCACCACCGCGCGGTACAAGTCGAATCCCCTCGTCATTACCGGTCCAGGCGCGGGGCCCGCCGTGACTGCGGCCGGTGTCTTGAACGACATCCTTCAGCTGACCGGTCCGTGAAGACAGCACTGTCGCGTTGTACCGCGTTCACTCCCGGTTCGGTCGGCAATGTGGGGCCCGGCCTGGATATCCTGGGGCTCGCCGTGGGCGGCGCGGGCGACGAAGTCACGGTCGAGTGCCTGGAGAGCGATGCGATCATCGTGACCGATCCCGGCCACCGCGACCTGCCGACAGACCCCCGCCGCAATACTGCGGCCCTCGCGGCGCGCGAGGTCCTGCGCCGGGCCGGCGTGTCTCGCATGGGGCTCGGGATCTCGGTGCGGAAAGGCCTGCCGCTCGCAGGAGGTCAGGGCGGCAGTGCGGCCTCCGCGGTCGCCGGCGCAGTGGCGGTCAATCATCTGCTGGGCAACCCGCTGGAGCGCCGGGTGTTGTTCGCCGCCAGTCTGGAAGCAGAAGCGGCGATCACCGGCCGTCATCCGGACAACGTTGCTCCCTCGCTTTACGGCGGGATCGTACTGGTGCGATCGCTCGATCCGCCCGATCTGGTCGAGCTTCCGGTGCCCCCGGACCTGCGGGTCGTGCTGGTGCATCCGGATCAACGACTCCGCACCAGGGATGCCCGGGCAGTTCTCCCGAAAACAGTTCCACTCGAGACGGCGCTGTACCAGGCCGCTCAGGTCGCTGCGATGGTGGCCGGCCTCGCCGCAAGGGACTACGAATTGTTGGGACGGGCGCTCGATGACCGGATTGCCGAGCCGGCTCGGGCTTCGCTGCTGCCGGGGTTCGCCGCGGGGAAGCAGGCCGCACTCCAGGCAGGTGCGCTTGGTGCGTCGATCTCCGGGAGCGGTCCCACGGCGTTTGCGCTTGCCCGAGGAGAGGAGAGCGCGCAGGCAGTCGCCGCCGCGATGCAGGTTGCGTACGCCGATGCGGGCATCACTGCCCGCGTGCGGGTGGAACAGGTGGACCAGCTCGGTGGCAGGATCGTGTCGTGACCCACGCCTCCGATCGGCCGCAAACCTGGCAGGTCTGCATTGCGTGCGGGAACGAAATGACCGAGATCGATCCCCACCCGCGGTGCACTCGGTGCGGCGGGTTGCTCGAGGTAGATCACCGGCCGCTGGGGCCGTCTCGGGCGGATCTGCTGCGCCGGTTCACCGATCGCCGGGGTGGGGGCGCGTCAAGCTCCGGAGTCTGGCGCTTCAAGGAGATCGTGCTTCCTTCGGCGACCGAGCTGATCTCCCATCCCGAGGGGAACACGCCCCTGCTCCACCGCGAGGCGCTCGACCGCTGGACCGGCGTGAACCGACTCCTGCTCAAGCATGAAGGGCACAACCCGACCGGCTCATTCAAAGACCGCGGGATGACGGTCGGAGTGACCCAGGCAAAGCGCATCGGCGCGAGCGCCGTAGCCTGCGCCTCGACCGGTAACACCTCCGCCTCGCTGGCAGCCTACGCGGCTCAGGCAGGCATTCCCGCTCTCGTCCTGGTGCCCGCCGGGAACGTCGCCCTCGGCAAGCTGGCCCAATCGCTCGCATACGGGGCGACAACGCTTCTGGTTCGCGGGGACTTCGACGACTGCTTGCGGCTGGTGGAGCAGGCTGGTGAACACCTCGGCGTCTATCTCCTCAACTCGATCAACCCGTTTCGAGTCGAGGGACAAAAAACGATCGTGCTCGAGGCGCTCGAGCAGCTGAGCTGGAACCCGCCCGACTGGATCGTGCTTCCTGCCGGCAACCTCGGGAACACTGCCGCGTTCGGAAAGGGACTGGTCGAAGCGAAGACCTGGGGGCTCATCGACCGGCTGCCGCGCCTGGCCGCTGTGCAGGCGGACGGCGCTGCGCCTTTCGCTCGAAGCTTTCAGGAGAGCTTCGCTCGCCGCCACCGCGTAAAGGCCGACACTGTGGCCACGGCGATCCGGATCGGCGACCCGGCGTCCTACGACCGCGCGGTGAAGGCAATACGGGAAACAAACGGCGTGGTGCTCTCCGTGAGTGACGCAGAGATTCTGGAGAGCAAGGCGGCCGTCGACGCGGCTGGTGTGGGCTGCGAGCCGGCCAGCGCTGCCAGCGTGGCCGGCGTGAGGCGGTTGGTTTCCGCCGGGACCATCGGCCCGTCCGACAGCGTCGTCGTCGTTCTCACCGGTCACATACTCAAAGACCCCGGTGCGCTGCTCTCGTACCACAGAGAGACCGAGCCCCCACCGCCGGGAGCCAACCGGCCGATGGAGATCGAGCCCACGCTCGATGCTATCGCCCGAATTCTGCAGAGCCGCTGAGGTCTTCCCCAGCGGCCCCCACGTCAGTATTGCGAGGTCGACCGGGGAGTCGCGGCGGCAACCGCCTTGCCGAGCTCCTCATACGCCGTGGGGTCCACCTCGCGAAACGGCATCGCCTTGTAGGAGATCTTTCCATCCGGACCGATCACGTACAAGGTGCGGTTGTCCAACTTGATATCCGACTGCCAGGTCCCGTAGAGCTTCCCCGCCTCGCCGGTTGCGTCGGACAGGAATGTGAAGGGGAAATTGGCGTCTTTCGCCCAAGAGGCGAGCGCGGGCGCTGAATCTGCGCTGACCGCAAGAAGAACTACATCCTTCCCACCGTTGAACAGCGTCGCGTACTGATCACGGTACGCGTTCATCTGGACCGTTCAGCCCTTGGTCCTCGCCTTGTAGAAGAACGCGAGCACGACGGTTTTTCCCTTGAACTCGTGCAGGCTCACCGGACGCTTTTGCACGCCGTCGCGGGTTGCCGCTGTCAGCGAGAAGTCGGGTGCCCGATCACCCACCTTGGGACCCTGCTCCTGTTGCGCCGCTGCCGGCGCTGCCATCGCCCCGGTGGCACACACGACCGCGGCGGCCCATCCTGCCAGTTTCAC
>DATJGL010000072.1:0-17527 GCA_035495075.1 Gemmatimonadales bacterium | reverse complement strand
GTGTGCGGCGTAGCCGTCACCCGTTTGCACCAGCCAGTGATCGTGCCGGGCGGGGAAGAACATGATCTCTTTCGGCGCGGCGGCCTCGACCACCCGGCGTGTGTTGGTCGCGACCCGGGTCCGCCGCGCGAGCACGCCGAGATACAGGGTCTCGAGATGAGCGAACGCGTCGTAGGGGCCCTCGATCAGCATCACCGTTTCCCAGGGCTCGACCTCGTCGCCGTCCCGGAGCGCGCGCACTGCAAGCTCCGGCCATTCGATGGCGCAGAGCTTGAGGATCGCGATGGCTTCATCCATCCCGCCCAGGAACGCGTGCGCCTTCCCGAATACCTGCATGGTGACGCGGGGACGGTGCCCCTCCGCCAGCAGAATGTCCCGCGCTCGAACGAAGTATTTGTCGGAGTAGTACCCTGCCCGCATTTTCTCGACCGGCAGGTTGAAGACCGACGGCGGAAGCCTAGGGGGTCGTGGCATCGCCGAACCGCTGCTGCTTGAGGGCGACCAGCTCGGCTCGCAAGCGCCGGAGATGGCGGCTGCTGGGGTAGCGATCGATCAGCCGGCGCAGCTCGGCCATCGCGCGACCGGGATCACCCAACCGCTCTTCATGCAGCTCCACCAAGGCAAGGCCGATACGCATATCGTCCTCGGCGCTGGGAGCGGGGCGCCCGTCGCGAAGGTTCTCCAACTCGGCAACCGCGGTCTCGGGCTGGCGAAGCGCGCCGGCTAGGAGCGCCGCCCGCCGCAATGTTGCCTCCATGCGGTTGGCCGGCACCTGGGCACGCTCCCGGTAGGCCTCCGCGGCGGCTTCATAGTGGCCCCGCGCTGCCAGCGTCTCGATGTCGGAGTAGCCTCCGCCGGCCCGACGCAAGCCGATATCCATCAGCGCCCGGCTCAGTCCGTCCACGATCGGCTCGAGCACCCCTCCGAGAAGGCCCATAATGAACCCGTAGAGCGCCCAGAAAATCCCCACCAGCTGCAGGGCTCGAGGTACCATCCCGGTGGCCCAGAGCACCAAGGCAACGACGGTCGCGAAGAGGAGGACGGCCGCGATGAAGAGTCGGGCGAGCGATAGCGGGTTCTCGACCGACAGCGAGGCTCGATCGCCCAAGCGGCGGAGAAAGCTTGGAGTGGTCAACGGCCCAAACGTAGGAGCGACGAAAAGCCGGGGCAAGTTGACTTCTCCCGCTTTGATACCTAAATCCCGCTCGGTCATCGCTGAGAGGACGCGTTTCATGTTCGCCTCCGTCTCCCGTCGAGGGTTTCTTGGCGTCGCCGGAGCCGCTGCTGCCTCGCTTGGCCTTCCGGGTCTCGGGTCTTTCCGCGGTCCCGCGTTGTTCCGTCGCCGCGCCGCGACTCCGGCGGCGGTGAGCTCGGCCAATGGGCTTCGGGCTGTGACGCGCGCCATGGAGCTCATGCTCCAGGGCAGCGACACTCTAGATGCGGCGGTCGAAGGGGTGAAGATCCAGGAGCTCGACCCCTCGGACAACTCGGTCGGCTACGGAGGCCTTCCCAATGAAGACGGCGTAGTGCAGCTCGACGCCTCCTGCATGCACGGCCCTTCCAAGCGGGCGGGCGCGGTGGCCGCACTCGAAGGAATCAAGACTCCGAGCGAGGTCGCCAAGCTGGTGCTGTTGTACACCAATCACGTTCTGCTGGCGGGCGAGGGAGCAAAGCGGTTCGCCCTGTCGTACGGCTTCAAGGAGGAGGACCTGCTCACGCCGGAATCCCGCCAGCTCTGGCTCGAGTGGCGCGCCAACCGCGGTCACGACGACGACTGGCTGGATGTGCCCGAGAAGACGCCGATGGTCGCTCGGCCAACCGGAACCATCAATCTCGACGTGGTCAACGCCGCCGGCGATGTGTCGTCGGTGACGACGACCAGCGGGCTGGCCTGGAAGATCCCGGGTAGAGTCGGAGACAGTCCGATCGTCGGGGCCGGCCAGTACACGGACAACGACGTCGGGGCAGCCGGATCAACCGGTCGAGGTGAGTCGAACATCATGGTGTGCGGAGGGTTTCTGACGGTCGAGCAGATGCGCAGGGGAGTGAAGCCGACCGACGCGTGCCTGGCGACTCTCAAGCGGGTGCTGACTCAGACGCCGCCCCGGCTGTTACAGCCCGACGGACGGCCCAGGTTCGACCTCCACTTCTACGCCGTCAACAAGCGAGGAGAGTTTGGGGCCGCCTCGATGTACCCCGGTCGGTATGCTGCCCATGACGGGCGCGAGGCGGCGCTCCGCGATTCAGCCTTCATGTTTCAGAGACCCGCCTGATGCCTCTTCGCCGGGATCTCATTGCGGGCTGCACCGCGATTGTCCTCGTGTCGGCGGCCGTCGCAGCCCATGCGCAAGGTCCCGAACCGGGGCAGACCAACACCGACGTACCCTGGCGAACCAGCTACTTCCCCTACCTGTCCGGCCTCTCGAATGACGGTCCGTTGATCTCGGCGCGGATTCGCCGCTCGCAAGCGGCGCCTTACGAAGAGCGCGTAACCGCCCGGGCCTTCATGCAGCTGGATGCGGGCATCGGGTTTCGCGGCACCCGCTTCGTCGCAGCCCAGTTCGGTGCGCCTCTCCTGGTCAAGAACTGGCGATTCCACGGGTTCGCCATCGCCTCGCGCGAATCCCGCTACGGCTTCTTCGGCATCGGGAACGGGACGACGTTCGACCAGGGCAACGTGACAGATGCCAACCCCTTCTTCTACCGGGTCCAGCGCACCAACTACTACGGCTCGCTCGAGACGAGCCGACGTATCACAGGGCCGCTCTGGTTTGCCGTTCAAGTAGCCGCTCAGTCAGTCAAGTACGTCGCCCACGACGAGGGCACCTCCGTCTTTCTCCAGACATTCGGCACGGAACTCAAGCAGGGCGACGGGAGCCTTCGCGGCGCGCTCGTCTATGACAGCCGCGATACGGAGTACGATCCTCACCACGGGTTCCTGATCGAAGCCGGCTATCAAGTCGCGACCGGCGGGGGCAACTACGAGCGTCTTTACGGTATCGCGCGAGGGTACCTGCAGGTCCGCCAGGGGACGGTCCTCGCGGCGCGTGTGGCAGGCTCGCAGCTTTACGGCCAGCCGACTCTGGACGCGCTCTTCGGCATCCCGGCCTGGGAGAGGCCGGTGCCTGTTCTGGGTGGACAGTTCTCTTTCCGAGCGCTCGAGACCGGGCGTCTGGCGGACAAGGGCGTGCTCTTTGGCAACTTCGAGGTCCGGCAGAACCTGGTGACTTTCAAGAATGTCGTCGGCATCGTTCTGATCGGATTCGTCGATGCCGGCCGCGTGTTCGAGGACGAGCAGTTCAGCCTCACCACCAGCGACATGAAGGTGGGAGGCGGCGCGGGTATCGGCCTCAGGTTCCTGCGGACGACGGCGTTTACGCTCAGCGTCGCGGCGGGACCCGACAAGACGCGGCTGACCTTTGGATTTGGCTGGATGTTCTAACGACGGTGGCTCTCGGCGAAGCTACGCAGCTCTGATCGTCTGAATCCCGGCTGTCTCGAGCACCTCCCGCAGGGTCGTCTCACCGGCGTCCCGAGCATACCACCGCCGGACTTCAGGGTACAACTGATCCTTCGGCGTCCCTTTCTTCCGCTGCTCCATAACCCACTCTTGCAGCACCCGCGGCCTGGGGCCCCAGTGGCCGAGCTCCTGGAAATCCCGGTCAAGCACAATCACGACCGGAATCGAGCGCGCCCCGTTGGTAAGATACTGATCCATCACTTCCGGATACTCGTCACGCCTCAGCACCCGTAACTCAATCCCGGGAGCGAGATCCCCCAGCTTCGCGAGGATCGGGATAGTATTGGAGGCATCACCGCACCAGTCCTCCGCGAGCACGAGCAGCTTGAGGTCGGCATCCGCCGGCACGGCCGCGAGCGCCCAGGCGGGAATGCGGGCCAACCGGTGGAGGCCGTGCCACAGTCCACGATGCTTGAGCTCGCTCGCGCCCACGAAGGTATCGTAGGGCAGCGCCAGGTTCCAAAGGGCGGGAAAGTCGAGCATGGTCAGTGACCCCTAAACGGAAGCTAGCGGAGGCGAGTTCCCCGTGCGGACTCCGCCGGCGACGGTAAATTCCCGCCCATGTCCGTGCCTCCTACGTTGCGACGCGATGGCCAGGCGACCCGGGAAAAGCTGCTTCGCGCAGCTCTCGAGCTGTACACGACGGCCGGATTTCGCGGGACCACCACTCCGGAGATTGCGCTGCGAGCAGGCGTCGCTGAAGGTACGATCTACCGCCACTTCGCGGGCAAGGGCGAGCTCCTCAACGAGGTCTATCGCGCCTCCCAGCGCTGGGCCCTGACCGTCATTGCCGAATCCGAAGCCGACCGCGCCACCGGCGTCGCGCAGCGGCTGCGCCGGATCGCGCAACGTATCCTGGAGGCGGCCGACCGGGATGCCGCGGCGACTCGCATGGCACTGCGCTTCGAAGACGACCGCTACCTCAACGAGCAGAGCCGCGATCTTGCCCGCGAAATGCGCAACGCTCTCCAGCAAATCATCGGCGCTGGACGGGCCGACGGTGCGGTCCGCGCCGGGCCGTCCGAGTTATGGGCTGGGGTCTGGCTCGCCGTCGTCGCGTTTGCCGCCGATCGGGTGGGCGCCAAGGAGTGGACCCCCGACCATCCCCAGGCGCTGCAGGCGATCGAAGCGGCGTGGGAAGCGATAAAAGCCTGAACGGTGAGATCCCCCGTTTACCGTTCACTGTTCACACTGTTGCCAGAGAAGAACGTCAGCCCCCTGATCCGGGCTGGTGCCCCGCTCCACTCAACGCGGCGAGGACGGCCCGGTCCGACCGGTCGCACGATCAAATCCGGCCCGCTCACGTATCCGACCGAATCCGTTCCCCAGCGCACGGCGTCGTGAGCGTTCGACGTGAACGGAGTCGGCGGTCCTCCATTGGGCGTTCGCACGCACAGATCGGTTGCGCACGGCACCACCTGCCCGAAGGCAGGCTGTCCGAGCAGCACGGCAAAGCTCGAGTCGGCCTCCGCCCGCTCGGCGCCGGCGACCACCTGCCCTTCGCCTGAGGCCGGCGGAGCGACCAGGCCGAAAACCGTCGTGTCCACACGCACGTAAAGTCCGCGCCCGTCCTTCGACCAGCCGAGCGCGGTGGGCTGGCCTGCGCCCCGGGGGAGTTGAACTTCGCGCTCGGCCCCGCTCAGCAGATTCAGCACCCAGATCTTGCCTGGCCGCGGGTCGGCAGTCGAGCTGCCCCGCAAGAACGCGACGACTCCGCCGTCCGGCGAGAGGGCAGGCGCAGCCTCGGGCACGGCTGAGTAGGTGATCTGGAAGACCGGCCCGCCGTCTGCCCGGACGCCGAACAGATCAGCCTGGCCTCCAGGACCGTCGCCCACGAAGACCAGGTATGCGTCGCGGCCAACGACGGCGTGGCCTCGCATCGGGGAGATCCCACCGCAGGCGATTAGCCAGAAAAGCGTGAACGGTGTTCTACTGTTCACGCTTTTCTTTTCAGCAGCCACCGACCGTTCGGGTCCACCTCGATCTTCGATGGAACCTTCGAGAAACCATCGAATGCCTTGCGTTGTGTTGGGCCATCCACGTCCATGCGGACCAGCCTGCCGTCCAGCATCAGCTCCAGGCCCGGCAGCCGATAGGTGCCCCACTCGCTCTTTTGCGCCTGCCGTATCTCTATCACGAGCTTTCCACCCTCGCGGCTCGCACTAACCGCCACCACCGGATAGCCGGGTTGGGTAAGTGCCTGGCGGAAATACCAATCGAGATCGCGGCCGGCGGCTTCGGACATGACCTTCGCGAAGTCCGCCGACAGCGCCGTTCCGTCCCGGTACCGCTGGTAGTAATTGCGCAGGCCCGTCACGAACGCGGAATCCCCGATCATCCCGCGGAGCTGATGGAGCACCCAGGCGCCCTTCTGGTAGTTGTTCTCGTTCAGCAGGGAATCGAGATGGCGGACGTTGGGGTCGAGAATCGGGCGTTCCACAGCGGATGACTTGAAGTACGCCTCCGCGTTGGCCCGCATCGCTGCCGCGAGCGCGGCCGCCCCGCCGGTTTGCTCGGTCCACATGGCGGCGAGGTAGGTCGCGAAGCCCTCGGACAGCCACAGATGGTGCCAGTCGTCTTCGGTTACCGCGTCGCCGAACCACTGATGCGCGATCTCGTGCGCGACGGTCTCCTCGGGAAGAGACTTGGCGCGGTACAGGCTGTCGTTGTAGAAGATGGCCGTGGCGTTCTCCATTCCGCCGTAGGGCGTAACCGCCTCGACGTGAGCCAGGCTGGCATACGGAAACGGACCGATGAGGCGCGAATAGAACTCCACGATACTCCCGACCCGGCGGAACGGGCCTGACGCGGCAAACGCCGAGTCTTCCGGGAACGTCCAAAGGGTCTGTGGCACACAACGAACCGCGCACGCGGCATCGGGAAGTCTGTTGACGGCGAACTTCCCTACTGCGATGACCATCGTATATGGCGGTATCGGTCGATCCATCCGATAGCTCCACACCGTGTGCGCGTAGGGCAAGGTGTCCACCTTCTCCAGCACCCCATTGGCAAGCACCTGGTAGGCCGCCGGCACTTGCACTCGAAACGCGACGGTTGCCTTATCGCTGGGGAAGTCCTGTAAGGCGAGCCAACCGTGGGCGCGGTCCGGCCAGTTGTCCGCGAAAATGGCGAGATCGTGCGTTTTGTCTCCGCGGAACGCGAGTCCTCGCCGAACCTCGCCGTGGTAGCGAATGCGGGTGGTGAGCGAGTCCCCGGCCCGGCCTTCGTGCGGAATTACCACGTCCTCACCGCCCCGGCCGTACATGGTACGGGCCAGCCGGGTATTCTCTCGCCCGTTCACCAATACCCGGATCACCCGGAGGGCCGAATCGAGCTCCAGGCGAATCGGCTCCGACGAACTGAGCTGCCAGTTGGTCTCGATCTCACCCAACACGTGATGCCCGCTGTCGCCAAGAACCAGAGTGATTTCATAGTGCTTGGCATCATGGAGGGGCCGTGCCGTGTCCGGCTTGATCGCCAGAGGCGAGGCGACCACTGTTTGCAGCAGCAAGAACGGGAGAATCATCGGAGGTCAGTTCGTGCTTTTCGTGTCCAGCTCCTTCTTGAAGAAATCCAGGATGTTCCCCCACGCTTTCTCCACCTGCGGCCCGTCGGAACCCTCCCGACCCGGCCTGAGAAAGCCATGGCCGGTGCCGGGGTAGGTCTGGTAGGTGAACGACTTGCCGAGGGCCTTGAGCCGCCCGGCGACATCGGGCAGCGAGGCGTCGATCCGGGCGTCATTCTCCCCGTACACGCCCAAAAGCGGCGTCTCGATCCGCGCCAACGCGTCGTGCTCCGGCGGCTGCCCGTAACAGATGACGGCGGCCTTGAGCTTGGGATTGTTGGTCGCGTAGCGAAAGCTCTGGCCCCCTCCCCAGCAAAAACCCATCACACCGATGGAGCCGGTCTTTACCGCAGAGAGTTGGTTGAGATAATCGACTGACGCATCGAGGTCCGCGGTGATGCGCGACGGCTCGAGCTGGGCCACGAGCTTACGACCGGAATCGGGATCGGCCGGCGTGCGTCCGTACTTGGAGGACAGTAGATCCGGAACAATCGCGACGTAGCCACTTTTCGCCAGGCGGTCCGCCACCGTCGGCTCCCACTCGGACAAGCCGAAGATCTCGTGGATCACGACCACGCCGGGGGCACGGCCTTTTCGCTCAGGATACGCGACGTAGGCGCGGACCGAGTCGGTTTGTCCCCGCTTTTTCACATAGATCCACTCGCCGTGGGTTGTGACGGCATCACGAATCGGACGACCGCGGACACCCCAGGCCATGCCGACCCCCGCTGCGACGCCCATCAGCGCCACCGCGAAGTGCGACGCCGCGCCGCGGCGGCTCTTCCAGGAGCCGGTCACGGCAACCCCCAGATCTCGACTCGGTCCTCGAGGAGCAGCGGCACGGCGACCCGGTGCCGGCGGGAGTCCCAGCCGATGTCCGCCGGCGAAGGGAGCGGAGCGGCTACCCTGGTGACCTGCCCCTGCGCCAGCACAAAGAGGCTCGAATCGGCCCACGAAGTGATGAGGAACCGGTCCGGCCCGACGGCCTCGACGCCGTCCTCCTGACCGGGGGCCGTGCCCAGGCTACGCGGCGCCGCATCGCCCGGAGCCCATGACAGGGGCGTCGAACCAAAGAATGGGACGATGATGAAGCGGTGACCGGTGGAGTCCCAGGTGATTCCGTTGGGTCCTTTCAGGCTGTCGCTCTGGAGCGCAATGGTGACCTTACGGGAGCGATCGATCCGGAAGACGCGATCGGGTCCGGTGTGCTTCATCCCGCCTTTGCCGTCTGGTCCGATGCCGGTATCCGTCACATAGATCCCGTCAGGGCCGGCCGCGATGTCGTTCAGGAACTTGGCCCGACCGGACAGGCTCACGCTGGCGACCTCCGCTCCGGTCCGCCGGTTGAATCCACGCACCGCGTCGATGTCCGCGACCCAAAGCGTGTCGCCCACGATCGCCATACCCTTCGGGCCGTTGAGTCGCACCCCATTGCGGCCTCCCTCGGCGAACTTGAGCACGCCGATCGAGCCGTCGCTCTTGAGCCGGGTGATGAAGCCGTTGTTGTCCTTCGCCAATGGATCGCCGTTGATGTTGGCCACGAACCACAGGTCGAGCTCGGGGTCGTAGCGCGCCGACTCCGGATGAGAGAGACCGGTGACCTCGCGAATCCGATGTGGCTCGAGCGGGCGAACCGAGTCCTGGGTGAGCGCTGCCGTCGTCAACGGCGCGGCCGCCGGACGGTCCGACCGACACCCGCAGACCACGATCAGTGTCATCACGCCCAACGCCGCCAAGCCGCTTCCTCTCTGACCTCTCACGATACACCCCCTCACTTTCTCACGTAGATCTCGCCGCCCCTGGCCCGGAACTCGGCTGCCTTCTCGGCCATGCCGGCCTCGGCCTGACGCCGCGCCTCCTGGCGCAAATCCTGAGTGAGCTTCATCGAGCAGAACTTGGGACCGCACATGGAACAGAAGTGCGCCAGCTTGGCGCCTTCCGCCGGCAAGGTCTCATCGTGGAAAGCACGAGCGGTCACCGGGTCCAGCGCCAGGTTGAACTGGTCTTCCCAGCGAAAGTCGAATCTCGCCTTGGAGAGTGCATCGTCCCACGCGCGGGCCCCGGGATGACCCTTGGCAAGATCCGCCGCGTGCGCGGCGATCTTGTACGCGATCACGCCCGCCTTGACATCGTCTCGATCGGGAAGGCCGAGATGCTCCTTCGGCGTCACGTAGCAGAGCATCGCCGTGCCAAACCATCCGATCATCGCCGCGCCGATGGCGCTAGTGATGTGGTCGTATCCCGGCGCGATGTCGGTCGTGAGCGGTCCCAACGTGTAGAACGGGGCCTCGTCGCACCAGGCGAGCTGCTTGTCCATGTTCTCGCGGATGAGATGCATCGGCACGTGGCCCGGGCCCTCGTTCATCACCTGGACCTCATGCTCCCACGCGATGCGGGTGAGCTCTCCCTGGGTGCGGAGCTCGGCGAACTGTGCCGCGTCGTTGGCGTCCGCGATGCTGCCGGGTCGAAGGCCGTCGCCGAGCGAGAAGGAGACGTCATAATGCCCTAGGATCTCGCAGATCTCGCGGAAGCGAGTGTACAGGAAGTTCTGCTGGTGATGCGCTAAGCACCATTTGGCCAAGATCGATCCGCCGCGGGAAACGATGCCGGTCACCCGGTCTGCGGTGAGGGGCACGTACTCGAGCAGCACGCCGGCATGGACCGTGAAGTAGTCGACGCCCTGCTCGCACTGCTCGATCAGGGTGTCGCGGTAGATCTCCCAGGTCAGATCCTCCGCAACGCCGCCCACTCTCTCGAGCGCCTGATAGACCGGCACGGTGCCGATCGGCACCGCCGAGTTGCGAAGGATCCACTCCCGCGTGGTATGGATGTCCTTGCCGGTCGAGAGATCCATCACCGTGTCGGCACCCCAGAGCGTGGCCCAGCGGAGTTTTTCGACTTCCTCCGCAACCGACGACGTGACGATCGAGTTCCCGATGTTGGCGTTGATCTTCACCAGGAACTTGCGGCCGATGACCATCGGCTCGAGCTCCGGGTGATTGATGTTGGCGGGGATGATCGCGCGACCGCGAGCCACCTCGGTCCGCACGAGCTCGGCCGGTAGTCCTTCGCGAAGCGCTGCGAACTCCATCTCGGGCGTGATCTCGCCTGTGCGGGCGTAGTGAAGCTGAGTCACGATCCCGCGCCCCCGGTATACCGGCCGGCGGAGGCCCTCCGGCATCAGCGGCCAATCGGGTTGCCGCCCGGTATCGCGACCCTCCACGCTCTCGACATCGCGAGCCATGATCCACGGACGACGGAGCGGGGGCAGCCCGTCGTGCACGTCGAAGCCGTTCGGTCCGCTGGTATCGTACACCTGAAGCGGCGGCTCACCCTCCGAGAGCGCGATTTCGCGCACGGGAACCCGCACCCCGCGGCTGCCTTCGAGATACACCTTGGTTGACCGGGGGAAGGCCTCGCCGTAGGGGGAGCCGAGGGCGGAGGGAGGAGTGATCGAGGTAGTCATGGCGACGCTCCCAACGAAACGAAGGGCGCCGCGCACTGCGCCGCGCTCCCTTCGCCGGTATGAGCCGGATCAGGTTCCAAGGGTTCTTTCTCAATCGGGCTTCGCCCGATACCCCTGGCGGCTGCCCCAACGTAAGTCCCCCTCCGGAGCACCGTCAAATTGCCGGAGCCACGGCGCTCGGGCCGTGGAAATCTGCCGCGGATCGCGTGGATCACCACAGCCGGGATCGGCTCAAGCGGCTGAGGCTTCCCCGCTTACGGGCCATGACAAGCGGACCGCAGCCGGGCACGGGATATGCCTTGAGCATTAACCCGGAGCCCCCAGCCGCCGCGTGCTGGCGATGGGGACCCCCCGCAGCTCGCGGGGCATTCATGACGGCCCCGACGCGGAAGGATACGACGTTGACGATCGGATCGATGCTACTGGAGTGGTTGGGCACTCAATGCGGTAGCGCGGCTACTCTGGCCGGCTTTCTCCTGCTGGCCGTGGTCCTGCCGAACACCCGGCAGTGCCGCAGCGCCGTGAGCGTGGCTCGAACGCGGCGGCACCACCGGTAGCGCGAACTGAAGCGCATCGCCGACCGCCCCCGCGTCTCGAGCCGAGATGTGGGGGCGCTGGCTTTGGGGAGGAGCGGTCAGGTAACCGGACCTCCAGGCAGAAGGGTTGGACCGAAGCATGACGCGGAGAGTCTCAGTCAGCCTGATGGTCACGGTGCTGCTCGTTTCGGCGAGCATCGCGCCGCTGCCGGCGGCACAGCGGCTGGTGGATGTGCGCCAGATCGCGACTGACACCCTGCACGACGTCGCCGTGGCGACCTACGAGCGTGGCCGTCCCGTCATCTACTACAACCCCATCCTGATTCAGCGAGTCGGGCCGGAGCTGGCCGACTTCTTCCTGGCGCACGAATACGGGCATATCGCCTATGGCCACGCCGGTGGCGCGCTGGCCGAGCCACGGGATGACTGGGGCAACCTCCGTCAGAAGCAGGAGCTCGAGGCGGATTGCTACGCCACTCAGACTCTGGCCGACGACAACCGCCCGGCCGTCGATGCAGCGCTTCAGTTCTTCGGTCGGATGGGGCAATTCCGGTTTGACAACCTGCACCCTTCCGGCAGCCAGCGAGCCGCGAAGATTCTCGCCTGCCTCCCCCAGACGGACAAGGACGCCTCCGAGGATCGTCGCAAGCCCGGTCGACTCGGTCATTAATCCGCTGGCAGCCGTCCCGTTCTGCCGTTAGCTCCGACCAATCGAATCCAGGTCTTCCTTCCCCAATACCGGCTTCCAGGGCCAGACCTCGTACTGCACCGAACCATTTTGAGTGTAGGGATGGTTATCCCGGACGCGATCAAAAGTCCCTGCTCCTGGAGGCTCCGGAGATAGGCGCGGTGCGCATCGAGCGCTTTCAACACCTCGTCCAGCGGACGGCGATAGCGGATCAGTGCGATCGCGTACATTTCAGACTCTCGAGCGTAGAGTGAACGGTGCTGCGAAGGAGGAAGTGTACATGGGATCGAACACAGGCGCGGCATACCTGACCGAAGCTGTGCGGGTGCTCCGACAGTACAAGACCATGGCGGATCGAGCGGTGGCGCAGCTTGAGCCCGATGCCATCTTCGACGTGCTCGATGACGAGTCCAACAGCATCGCCGTCATCATGCAGCACATGGCCGGCAACATGCGGTCGCGCTGGACCGACTTTCTCACCAGCGATGGTGAGAAGCCGAACCGGAACCGGGACGCCGAATTCGAGATGCCCGCGGGCACTACCGCTGCTGATGTGCAGCGGTCCTGGGAACACGGCTGGAGCGTCACGCTGGCCGCGGTCGAGGCGCTCACGCCGGCGGACCTGGATGGGGAGGTTCGGATTCGCAATGAGCCGCACAGCGTGCTGCAGGCCATATCGCGACAGCTGACCCACTACGCCTATCACGTCGGCCAGATCGTGCTGCTCGCCAAGCACCAGCAAGGTTCGGCGTGGCAGACGCTCAGTATCCCCAGGCGTAAGCCGGCCGCCTCGTGACAGGCAGACCTGACCAGCGCGGTGCGACGCTTTACTTTTCGGCGTCCTCGCGTCGGAGCGTGCGTGCAACAGGTCAAAGGTGCGGTGCTCAAGTCTCGGATCGCGTTCGTCGAGGAGCATTTCGGGAAAGACGCAGTACCGAAGGTGCTCGCCAGCCTGTCCGCGGACGATCAGCGTCCTCTGCGGCTCCTATTTACCTCCAACTGGTATCCCTTCGAGCTGGGGAAACGGCTCGACGATGCGATCGTACGGGTGCTCGCCGAGGGAAGGTCCGACTTCTTCGAGCGGCTGGGCGCGGCATCCGCCGAGAAGAACCTGGCCTCGCTGCACGCCGGTTATCTCACGCCGGGTGATCCCCAGGCGTTCCTGGCTAAGGCTCCCCAGATCTACTCGCTCTATTACGAAACTGGCCGACGGGAATACACCCAGACCGGCCCCACGTCGGGTGTGCTGACCACGCATGACGCCGAGACGTTCAGCGGACCCGACTGCATGACGGTCGTTGGCTGGTACCGGAAGGCACTCGAGATGTGCGGGGCGCAGAACGTGAGTGTGACGGAGGAGGAGTGCAGAGCGAGAGGAGGGTCGGTATGCCGGTATCGGGTGCGGTGGAAGTGACTGCGTGAACGGCAAACCGTAGTTAAGGCGACAACCGCTCTATACGCCAACCGCCCTCCGTCCGAACATACCTGACTCTATCATGCAGCCGGTTTTCTCTCCCCTGCCAGAACTCGATCGTTTCAGGCCGTAGGCGATACCCGCCCCAATGCGGCGGCAGCGGCACCTCGTCACCGGGATAGCGCGCGTCCATCGCGTGGATCCGGTCTTCCAACAGCGCTCGGCTCGATAGAATCGAGCTTTGCTCCGAGACCCACGCGGCGATCCGGCTGCCGCGGGGCCGAGTCTGGAAGTACGCCTCGCTCTCGTCCCGGGACACCGGGGTCACCGTGCCGGTGATGCGCAACTGCCGCTCCAGCTCGCCCCAATAGAAGACCAGGGCGCCACGAGGATTTAGCTCGAGGTCGTGCCCCTTCTGGCTTCGGTAGTCGGTAAAGAAGACGAAGCCTCGCTCGTCGGCGCCTTTGAGGAGCACGACGCGCGCTGATGGCTGGCCGTCCGGAGTCGCCGTCGCGAGCGTCATTGCGTTGGGTTCCAGCAGACCGGCGCGCCGGGCGTCGTCGAACCAGCGGCGAAACTGGACCATCGGGTCGGGATCCACCTCGCGCTCGTCGAGGCGGGTGTGGGCGTACTCCCGGCGAAGGTCGGCGAGCGACATCTCAGTGGATGAGGTGCAGCTCGGTCTGCCGCCGGTAGGCCCAGCGCGGGATGCCCTCCGGTCCCATCACCATGTCTTCTTCCTGGGCCAAGCGGACCGGCTGCCCACCCCATTCGGCTACCGGCGTAGTGGCTTGAAGTTCCACGGAGAACCACATGTTCGGGATGACGCGATGATCACCTCGACCGGGGACGCCCTCCTGATAGTCCCAGAGACCGATGAGTGGCCCGGCTCCGTGCCCGTTGAGCCCGATGGGATGGGAATAGATCGTTCCGTCGATCCCGTCCCCGCTCATCCGTTTGCGAGCCGAGGCCAGGATCTCGTTGCCGCTCCGGCCGGGGCGGATCTCTTCCATGAGGATGTCCTGCAACCGGTTCGAGCGAGCCAGGGCCTGCACCAGACCCGATGGAGGAGCGGTCTCCCCTTCGGGCAGCACGTACGCCAGATGCTGGATGTCGGTGTTGAGTCGGAGGGCCGTGATCCCCACGTCGCAGTGGAGCACGTCCCCCCGTTGAATCACGGGATCATCGCCAAGCTGCTCATCGGTGACCCCGCGCCGTTGCACGTCGACCGAGGGCTGGAACCAGGTGCCGAGGCCGAGATCGTTGACCCGCTGCCGGAAGTACCAGACCAGATCGCTGGCTCGGGTGGTTCCGGGCGTGACGACCCGTTCCGAGAACATCGTGTCGATGACCGCCCACGTCAGCTCTGCCAGATCGTTAAAGAATCGCTGCTCGTCGGGCAGGCGTGCGGCGATCAGATCGACCGGGAGTCCCTCGGCACGCTTGAAGCGCTTGGTCCACTTGGGACCCAGCGCCTGTCTCATGCCCTCGTACTCCCCCGAGCTCAATCCGTCGGCGAAGGCAAATGTGCGCGAGATGTCGATGCCGATGACCCGCGGCTTGCGGGTCTCGATGGCGTCCTTGAGGACCTGCCACTGCTGATCGCCCCACAGCTCCGCCTGGCGTCCACCGACCGACGCAGTCACCGGCTTGGTCGAGCGGACCGCATCGTAGAGGCCGCCCTGCGAGCTGCCCCCGAGTGCGATTCGCTCGACTCCCTTGGACGGCCCTCGATCGAAGAACACGTAGATCGTGCGGCGCCGCGCCGCGAAGGTCGTGGGGGAGACCAGGGCGGAAAAGACCGGATCCTCGTTGTACTCGCGCATCGGCACCACCCACATGTCAATGCCGTATTTCCGCATGAGGGCTGGCAGAATGCTGTCGAGCCGTTCCTTGAGCCATGCCTGTTGCCGTTCCGCCTGCTCGCGCAGCGTGCCGAACGGGCGGCTCGGGTCAGGCGCGCTCTGGGCCGACAGATTGCCGGCGGCGAGCGCAAGGCAGAGCGCCGGCGCGAGCAGCGCGCGTGCTCGGGAAAGTCCTCGAGTTGTGATGGGCATGGGAGACAAGAATAGCCGGGCGTTGGGCCGACGGCCAACCGCGCGTCAGCGGTCGGCGCCACTCACACCGCGTTGTTCTTCCGCCGCCTGGCCGAATACCAGGCCGCTGTCGCTCCGCGCGTTGACGATGGCCTGCTCGAGTGCGCGGATCTCCTCATCGGTCCGGCCGGCGGCGCGGAGCCGGCGGTGCATCTGAATCTTCCGGGCCGCCATCTTGAGCGTGCCGAGAGCGAGCGTCGCGCAACGCTCCCGAAAGCCGACAACGTCCCTCCCAAGGATGTCGACCATCTGATCGTAGGAGAATTCGTCGACCTCGTCCAACGTCGGGTGCGTCTTGTTCATCCGGTCGGCAAGAATCGACGCGGCCGCCTGGCTGATGGTGCAGCCCTCGCCCTCAAACCGCACGGCCGTTATCCGGCCGTCGTCGTCGGCCTTGAGATGGATGGTGACCAGATCGCCGCAGCCGGGATTACCGCCGGGGACAGTCGCATCCGCGGCTTCAAGCACCCCCTTGTGCCGGGGGCGCTTGAAGTGGTCGACCAGAGTGTCGATCTGGGTTTGGCGGTCGGGAGCAGAGGGCATGGACGGAAAGCTATCAGCTATCAGCTATCAGCTATCAGCCGCAATGGGTGGATACCCGGTTCGCTGCGTAACGTCAGGGGGTTCGCTCCGCTGTGGGCCACCCATCATCGACTGATAGCTGCTAGCTGATAGCCTATCACGGCTTCTCGATCGGCAACCGGACCGCGTTACCCCACTCCGTCCAGGAGCCATCGTAGTTCCGCACCTTGCTGAATCCGAGCAGGTACGTGAGCGCGAACCAGGTGTGCGACGACCGCTCGCCAATCCGGCAGTACACCACGGTATCGCTGTCCCGCTTGAGCCCATTCTCCTGCTCGTACAGCGTCCGAAGCTCGCTGGCCGGCCGGAACATGTGGGTCTCCGGGTTGATCGCGCGGCCCCACGGAATGCTGCGCGCCCCCGGAATGTGGCCCCCTCGCAACGCGCCCTCGCTGGGATACTCGGGCATGTGGAGCCTCTCCCCTCGATACTCCTCGGGACTCCGCACGTCCACCAGCGGGCCACGCTTTTTCACGTGATCGAGCACCTCCTCACGGAAGGACCGGATCGCGGCGTCGTTCCGGTCGGCGACCACGATGTTTCCCTCGGGATAAGTAGGCACTTCGGTCGTGAGCGGCCGGCCTTCGTCGGCCCACCGAAGCCGGCCTCCGTCCATCACTCTCAGGTTGGACAGCCCGAACAGCCGCAGCACCCAGAAGCTGTAGGTTGCCCACCAGTTGTTCTTGTCGCCGTAGAAAACGATCGTCGTGTCTTTATTGATGCCTCGCGACCGCAACACCGCTTGCAGCCGATCACGGCCCACGTAATCCCGCACCAACGGATCATTGAGATCTGCAACCCAGTCGATCTTCACCGCGCCCGGAATGTGGCCGGTTTCGTACAGCAGCACGTCCTCGTTCGACTCGATGAGCCTCACCTTCGGATCCTTTAGATGCTCCGCCACCCAGTCGGTGGACACGAGCACTTCCGGATGGGCGTACCCTCTCTCCTCGATGGGGGTGACCACCGGAACTGATTGCTCCTGCGGCATGCGTTCCTCCTTCGGTTCTCTCTGCGCGACGGCCGGCACCACTCGATCGCAAATTGCGAGTCTTTTGGTCGGAATGTCAAGCGACTCACTGCGGCGGACCAAACTCCTCGACGACTACGCTGTGCCCGGGCCCGCTGTTCAGGTGCTCGACCCCATACACGAGCAGCCCTCCGTGGGCGTCCAAATACAGGCCCCCACCCGCCCCGAAGTTGCAGCGCCGACACTGAAGGTGGTTACTGCCGGGTGACTCGAACTGGACCCGGCCCGCCCCTGGGCTCACCAACCGATACCAACGAACGAAATCCTTCCCCATGGACGGAGGCGGAATCGCCGTGTTGTGGGTGCCGACCAGATAGATCGCCCCATCGCACTGAGTGACCAGATTCAAGCTCTGGAATCCTCGAACGACCCCCGACGTCTCGGTGGCAAGGCGAACGAATGCGAGCGCGGAGTCCCGCAGTGACGTGGTCGTCGAGACGTAGAAATCCAGCACCTTCGAGCTGTGGACCCCAATGACCAGGAGATAGCGCCCGTCCTTGAGCCGAGTGATGCCGACGTTGGCGGCCTGATGGGGATCGGACGGCGGCTGCGCATCGGTATGATCGAGCACAGCGAGCCTGTGGGGCGCCTCAGGCGTCTTGATGTCATAAAGCACCACTCGCGAGCCGC
>DATJGL010000071.1:0-13065 GCA_035495075.1 Gemmatimonadales bacterium | reverse complement strand
CTGGACCCGGTCCGAACTGGTGGTGCTCATCCGCCGGGGCGACGTCATTCTGGGACAGATCGATATCGACAGTGATGAGCCGGGCCCGTTCACTGCGGACGAGGAGGGGGCGGTGCGGAAGGTGGCGGATGCGCTGGCGGTGCTCTTGTAAAGCCGAACAAGGGGGGAACCCGTTTTCCTCGCTCTTCCCTTCCTCCCTTTCCCCCTTTCTCCCCTTTTCCCCATTCTCCGGTGCGCGCCTGGTCCTCCGCCCGCTTCACGATCGATCTCCCCCCGGGCCACCGTTTTCCCATCGGCAAGTACGCGATGATCCGTCAAGGAGCCATTGCGCACGGCGTGTTCGGTGAGTCCGACATCCACGAGCCGGAGCGGGCGGACCGGTGGGCGCTCGAGTTGGTTCATACCCGCCGGTACGTGGATGCTGTTGTCGAGGGCACCCTGTCTCCCCAGGAAACCCGGCGGCTGGGATTCCCTTGGAGCGAGCAGCTGCGGGAGCGATCGCTGCACACGGTCCAGGGCACAGTGGAGGCAGCGCGGGATGCACTCTCCATGGGCGCGGGCGTGAATCTCGCCGGAGGAACCCACCACGCGTTCGCAGACCACGGCGAGGGCTTCTGTGTGTTCAACGACGTTGCGATCGCGATCCGTGCGCTGCAGCAGGAAGGGCAAGTGCGGCGGGCTGCAATCGTGGACCTCGACGTACATCAAGGCAATGGCACGGCGTGGATCTTCACCGACGACCCTGATGTGTTCACGTTCTCGATGCACGGAGCCGGCAACTTCCCGTTTCGCAAGGAACAGAGCGCACTCGATCTGGCGCTGCCCGACGGCGCCGAGGACTCCACCTTCCTGGCACTCCTGGCCGCGCACCTCGGCGACGTGCTGGCCGCGGCAAGACCGGACCTGGTGTTCTACCTCGCCGGCGCAGATCCGTATCGTGAGGACCGGTTCGGCCGCCTGGCTCTCTCGCTCGAGGGGCTCCGGGCGCGGGACGCTTATGTCTTCAATTGCTGTCAACGCCGGGGCCACCCAATCGTCGTTACGATGGCAGGGGGCTACGCCCGGGCACTGGACGATGTCGTCAACATCCACACCAACACGTTGGTGGAGCTGCGGAGGGTCTACGGCTGAAGCCGCCGGGATCGCGCCGCGCACAAGCATGCGCGACGTGCGGGGCATTTCGCTGTTCGAGCGCCGGGTTGGCGCGGGTCCAGCTGTAGTGGTTCTGCACGGAGGCCCCGGCGCGGATCACGGCTACCTCCTGCCGGGATTCGATCTGCTGGCGGATCACCGGGAGCTGATCTACTACGACCAGCGCGGCGGGGGCCGCTCGCCGGTGGGGCGAGACGTACCGGTCGGCTGGCGGGAGCAGGTCGCCGACCTGGACGCCTTGCGCGCATTGTGGGAGATCGAGCGGTTGGTCATTGTGGGCTACTCGTGGGGCGGGCTTCTCGCACAGCTCTACGTGACCGAGCACCCGAATCGGGTGGAGCGGCTCGCGCTGATCTCCCCGGGCCCCTCCTGGCGCGCGGCGCGCGACGAATTCGAGCGCCGCTTCGCCGAGCGAAATCTGGCACCTGCACTTCAAGCCGAGCGGGACGCCGTCCGGGCGAGCGACCTTCGGACGCGCGACCCTGAGGCGTTCCAGCGCCGGATGTTCGAGCTCTCGGTGGTCCCCTACTTTTACGATCCCAGCAAGGCGCACGAGCTGACGGCGTTTCGAGTGATCGGCCGGACCCAGGAGGAGATCTGGAAGAGCCTGGGCAACTATGATTTGCGCCCAAAGCTTCGGACGCTGCGGTCGGTTCCCGGTCTTGTCCTCCACGGCGAGGACGATCCGATCCCCATCGAGGCGTCCCGCGAGACCGCAGAACTCCTCGGCGCCGAGTTTCACGCCCTGGATCGGTGCGGGCATTGCCCGCATGTGGAGCGGCCGAAGGAGTTCAGGGAAATCGTAGACAAGTTTCTGCCCAAGCAAGGTTAGGCACCTCGTGCTCAACACTCGTTTCTTTCGGATCCATATGCGTTCCGTCCATCGCAGCTTTGCCTGCTATCTCAGTGTCAGCCTGGCCCTCGGGTCCAGCCCCCTCTTTGCCCAGCACGACTCCGTGCTGCCGCCGCTCCGCGCCGTGGATCGAGCGAATTTCGACACCACCTGCGCACCGTGCCGCGACTTCTTCGGCTACGTCAATGGTGCCTGGCTCGCGCGCACGACGATCCCGCCGCAATACTCGATCACCGGGGTCGACCGCGATATCCAGGACCGCACCGAGGCGCTGTTGCGCCGCATCCTGGACGATGCGGCTCGCGGCGTCGATACCGCGACCGATGCCGACGCGCGACTGGCCGGCCTGTTCTACGGAAGTTGTATGGACTCGGCCCGGGTAGAACGGGAAGGCGCCGCGCCGCTCAAAGGCCGGCTCGACCGGATCGCTGCGATCCGTACCCGCGCCGAGCTGGTGGCGGTCATGGGGGCGCTCGAGCGCGAGGGCGTGAATGGGGCGTTGCCCTACTTCACGTTTCCCAATTTCAAGAACAGCGCAGTGATGGGATTGCACCTCTATCAGGGCGGGCTTGGCCTGCCCGATCGCGACTTCTACCTGCGCGCCGACTCGCAGTTTGCCGCGGTCCGGTGGGAATACACCGCCCATGTCGGGCGCATGCTGGTCCTCCTCGGCGCGTCCAAGGCCTCCGCCGAGGCCGATGCCCAGCGGATCGTCGCGCTGGAGACCGCTATTGCGCACACCTCAATTCCGGCGCAAGAGGCGCGGGCGTTCAGCCGGCTCTACCATCCCACGGCGCCGACTCAACTACAGCGGATGGCGCCCGATGTCGACTGGCCCCGTTTCTTCCAGAGTACCAGCCTCGCGACACCCGACACGATCAACGTGATGATCCCGGGGTTCGTTCGAGGCGTGGACAGCCTGATACGCAACGCACCGCTAGCCGACTGGCGCGCTTACCTCAGCTGGCACCTCGCCAGCGCTACAGCGCCCGCGCTCAGCACGCCTTTCCAGCAAGAGGCGCTGGTCCTCCGACGCCTCATCCGGGGGGAAACCCAACTCAAGCCGCGCTGGCAACGTTGCCAGAATGCCACCGACCAGGCGATCGGCGAAGCCGTCGGCAGGCAGTACGTGAAGGTGGCCTTCCCACCCGAGGCGAAGGCGCGCATGGCGGCGATGGTCGCAAACTTGCGAGCCGCGATGCGCGAGAGGATCAGCCGGCTCACCTGGATGAGCGACTCGACTCGCGCTGAGGCCCTGGCGAAGCTGGAAGCGGTCGTCGCCAAGATCGGGTACCCCGACAAGTGGAGGGACTATTCCACGCTGAAGCTGACCTCGGGTCCGTACGTATCCAACCTGCTCGCGGCGCAACGGTTCGAAAATGATCGGCGCATGGGAAAGGTGGGCAAGGCAGTGGACCGCACCGAGTGGGGGATGACGCCACCTACTTACAACGCCTACTACAACCCGTCTTTTAACGAGATCGTTTTCCCCGTGGGATCCTCCAGCCGCCCCTCTTCGACCCCAAAGCGGACGACGCCGTGAATTACGGCGCCACTGGCGCCACCATCGGTCACGAGCTCACCCACGGGTTCGACGACCAGGGGCGCCACTTCGACGCCGCCGGAAATCTGCGAGACTGGTGGACGACCCAGGATTCAGCGCAATACGAGAAGCGCGCACAGCTGGTCGTGGACCAGTACAACGGCTACGTGGCGGTAGACACCTTCCACATCAACGGACGGCTCACCCTAGGCGAGAATATCGCCGACATCGGCGGGCTCATGATCGCGTACGACGCGTGGCGGAAGTCGCTCGCTGGCAAACCCGAGCCGCCACCCACCGACGGCTTCACGCCGGCGCAACGTTTCTTCATTGCGTACGCCGTTTCCTGGCGGGAGAAGGTACGGCCCGAGACGGAGCGCACCTTGGTGGTCTCCAATCCGCACAGCTCGATCCGCTGGAGGGTGAACGGCGTGGTAGGGCACCTGCCGGCGTTCGCGGAGGCGTTCGGTTGCAAGTCTGGCGATCCACTAGCCCGGCCGCCGGAGCAGCAAATGCAGATCTGGTAGCCGCTCGACGACCTCGATCCCAACCGGGTGGGTCAGAGCCTTCGAAGCGCGGCCGCCATTTTCTCTACGCCGCGCCGGATGGCTCGTCGGTCGTACGCCGCGTAGCCCAACAACAGGGCATCGCGGTCAGCCGGAACGATCCGGTGAGGCGATAGCGCGAGGGTCTCGATTCCTTCGGCTTTGAGCGCCATTGCTGCCCGCCGATCGCTTACCCCATGCGGCAGCCAGCCGACGAGGTGGAGCCCGGCCTCCGCCGGCCCGATCTCGATGAGGCCGTCCAGCATTGCTCTCCCCGCCTCCACCAGCGCTTCCTGCCGCTCCTCATAGAGTGACCGCATCCTGCGCACATGGCGACCGAAGTGGCCCTCGCCGATGAAGTCGGCGAGAACTGCCTGATCCACCGTCGGCGAGTGCCGATCACACACCGCTCGCGCCGCCCGGAAGGAGTCGGTCACGTGGCTCGGCACTACGACGTAACCGAGCCTGAGCGCCGGAAAGAGCGTCTTGCTGAACGTGCCGATGTAGACGACCCGCCCATCGGTATCCATCCCCTGAAGGCAGGCGAGCGGTCGGCTCGCGTAGCGGAAGTCGCTGTCGTAGTCATCCTCGAGGATCCAGGCGTCGGCCCGCACCGCCCACTGAAGCAGGCTGAGCCGTCGCCCGGCGCTCATCGTAACGCCCGTCGGATACTGGTGCGACGGGGTCACACAAGCCATCCGCGCCTCTGGCGAGGCTTGTTCACCGTGCGCCACGCTCAGGCCTTCACGATCGAGCGAAATCGGGATGATACGTGCTCCCGCGCCGATCAAAGCAGCGCGGGCACCGAGGTAACCGGGATCTTCGAGCCACACCGCGTCGCCGGGATCGAGCAGGACCCTCGCGGCGAGATCGAGCGCCTGCTGGGAGCCGCTCACGATGATGACCTGCTCAGCGGTGCAGTGTGCTCCCCGAGCCGCGGCAACGTGCGCGGCAATTGCTTCCCTCAGCGGCCGGAAGCCCGCCGGATCGTTGTACGCAAGCGGCAGATCTGCGCTCCGCCAACGCCGGTTGGTGAGACGGGTCCAGAGCCGGCGGGGAAACGCATCCAGCGCAGGCACCCCCGGACGGAAAGGTTTCGCCAGGCCGGTTGACGGCTCGTCCGTGCGGATGCCTGCTCCCGCCAGCGCGATCCCTCGGGCTGACAAAGCCGCACGGCGCGGAGGCGGCCCGGCGCGCGGCGTCGGCCGGGCCGCGCGCAGCAGGGCGTCCGGAACGGTGCGCGAGACGAACGTTCCCGACCGGGGAAGGCCTTCGATGTAACCCTCCGCGTGGAGCTGGCCGAAGGCGAGTGCCACCGTGTTGCGAGACAGCCGGAGTTCGCGGGCCAAGACGCGGGTGGAGGGAATTCGCCCTCCAGGAGGCAGCCGTCCGTTGAGGATCGCCTCGCGCACGCCCTCGTAGAGCTGTCGGTGGAGCGGCAGTTCCGCCTCGGGGTCGAGCGGGACGAGGGTCAGGGGCGCAGTGCGGCTCGGCATGCAGAGGTCCCAGAAGGCGAGAGACAATCTGGCACCATCGTGGTTCCACAATCTGGTACTTTTGGTGGGGCCAGTCGCTGCCTAATATAGGCCCATGACTACCGCCCACCACCCCGACACCCGGATCAGGGTCCACCCCGAGCGGTCCGTCCCGGACGAAGCGCTCGACATCCTCGGTGCTGGCCTGGTTGCCCACGTGGGGATCGTCGAAGACGGTCAGCCGGTTGTCATTCCGATGACCTACCAGTTCGACCGAGCGGAGCCGGACGCGCTCTATCTGCACGGCGGCCCGAGCAGCCGCCTGCTTTCTCATCTCGCGACTGGAGCGCCGGTGTGCGTCACCGTGACGCTCCTGGACGGGTTGGTCTACTCGAAGACGGCGCTGTACCACTCGGTGAACTACCGGAGTGTGGTGTGCTTCGGCCGTGGCGCGCCGACCCCCTCGCCCCAGCGGGCTCGCGAGATCCTTCACGCCATGGTGGCCCGCTGCTTCCCCGACCGGCTTCTCGGGCGGGATTTCGCCCCAATTCCCGATGCGCACCTCGACGCAACGGCGCTCGTGCCTCTGAGAATCGACGCGATGAGTTCCAAGGCGCGGCGGGGAGGACCGAAGGGGCCGGGGGATAACGATCCGACGAAGCCCGGCACTGCCGGAGTCATTCCACTCCAGGCAACACCATGAGCTCGCAGGCGAGACGATAATTCCGCGCCCGAGGGGAACCCGCGTGAGCCGGGGCGTCTCGGTGCGCGCCTCTCGCTTTACTGCGCGGCGATCAACTTTTGAAAGCGGGGGTTCTTTCGGAGCGGTGCGAAATTTGGATCGATCCGAAGCAGGCCGGGCGAGAGATTGTAGGGGACCTTGAGCAAAGCCTCGAGCTGGTCGATCGCCTTGTCCGGCTCGCCAGTCAGTACGTAGATCCGCGCCAGCTGATGATGCTGGTACGGTCCTGCGAAACCATCTTGGCTGATCGGCAGGATTTCCACCGCGCGCTGCCCCTCGCGAATCGCCTCTGCTTTTCGTCCACCCATGATCGCCAGGCTTACGCCCAGCAGCGCATGCTGCTGCGCGTCGCCGGGGGCGGCTCTGATGTGATCTTCGAAGCCCAGCCTCGCGGAATCGGCGTACGCCCGGGCCTTGGTGAAATCACCCCGCAGATAATAGGTCTGGGCCAGTACTATCCCCCAGTTGGCGCGATCGTCGTCAAACGCGCTCGGCGGCAGCCGCAGCAGCAACAGCTGCTGAGCATCATCGAGCACCCAATACAAATCAGCGAAGACACCGAAGAACGCTGCGAGTGCGGTCGGCTCCACTTCGGGGGGCACGGCCGCAATGACGGCCCGGGCTCCCGCCAGATCGCCTTGAGCGAGCGAAACCATCGCGCGGAACTCAATGACCGCGAGGTTGGTGGGCGCGAGCGCAACGGCCCGGTCCGCAGCGGCGAGGGCTTCGGGATAGCGTCGGAGCCAGATGTATGCGGCGGCCAGACGGCGAGCTGTCAGCACGGCCCTAGGATCGAGACTCTGGGCCCGCTTGAGATGGGTGAGCGCGGCGTCCCAGCGACCCAGCGTTTCCTCAACCAGCGCTGATGCGGTCAGCAAGTCGGCGTTGTCGGGTGCCGACTTGAGGCCAGCCTCATAGGCGGCCAGGGACGCGGCGGGCTCGTTGCGCACCATGGCCTGATAGTTACCCAGGGCAAGCTGGCTCTCCGGCCGGTCAGCGCCGAGTTTGACAGCCCGATCCGCTGCGCGCTTTGCCCCCTCTGCGGCCGCGGGAACCGGCGTGCCGGTTGCATAGTACCAGGCATTCGCCCGCGCGAGCTGAGCCCAGGCGAGCAAGAAGGTCGAATCGAGCGCCACCGCCTGCTCGTAATAAGCGATTGCCTGCCGCAGGCTCGGAGGATCGTTGACCCCGATCCCTTGTGACGCTGCTTCGCCCTTCAGGTACGCGTCGTAGGCCGCGAGGTTGGCCGTAGGCTTTTCCTTGAGCGTCTCTCGCTGGGTGGATCCAATCGCCAGGTTGAGTGCATCGGCAACCCGGCCCGCGATGTCCCCCTGGACCTGAAACACGTCCGTCAGGCTCGCATCGAACGGCTGCTGCCACTTGGTAGTGGGGACCCCGCCCTGAACCGCCACCAGCTCCGGGCTCACTCGCACTCGGCTGGCCGTGCTTCCGCTGCCCTTTTCCCACCGAACTTTTCCGATCAGCACGTAATCCACGCCCAACTCGCGGGCGATCTCGGGCAGCCGCTTCGACGTGTGCTTGTACTCGCCCGAGCTGCGGCTCGCGATCACCTGAAGCCCTGGCAGCGCCGACAGCTTCCCGCGCACCTCGTCGGTGATCCCGTCCGCGAAGTACTCGCTCGCCGAATCGCCCAGGTTCTCGAAGGGGAGTACGGCCAGTCGCTTCGCGCCCGTATTCTCCGCCTCCGCAGCCGTGTGTCCTCGGCGCCAGGCAAACAGAACACCCAGACCAATGGCAAATCCGCCGAGCAAAGCAATGGTGATGGCATATCGACGACTGAGGCTCGGACGGTGAGTGGGCGCGACCGGCGCAGTGGAGGACGCTACCGTCGCGGCGGTGGGCGCTGAACGCGGCGCCGGGGTAGCGGCCGTCCCCGCGGTGTCGAGCGCCTTGCCAAATTCGGCCGCCGAGGCAAACCGGTCAGCGGGCGCCCGGGCCAGCGAGGTGCCCACAGCGCGCTCGACCGCCTCGGATACGGTATCGCGCACGGTTCTGAGCGGCCGCGGAGTCTCGGTGAATTTTCGGAGCAGAATGGCCTGGCCGGTCGGCCCGGTGAACGGAGGCTCGCCGGCGAGCATCTCATAGAGCACGCAGCCGAGCGAGTAGACGTCGGTTCGAGCATCGATCTCTCGGTCGCCGCTCGCCTGCTCGGGGCTCATGTAGGCCGGGGTGCCGAGCGACATGCCAGTCTCGGTCAATGGGGACTGGGGGCCATCTGCGGAGCCGGCGCTGGCCCCACCCAATGCCCTCGCGATCCCGAAGTCGGCGACCAGCGTGTCGCCGTCCCGCGTCAGCAGGATGTTTTCCGGCTTGATGTCGCGGTGAACCACGCCTTGGCGATGGGCGTAGTCGAGAGCTGCGGCCGTCTCGCGTGCGATCCGGAGCGCCTCGGGAATGGAAAGCTGCCCCTCTCTCCGAAGCCGCGAACGGAGTGTCTCGCCGTCCACATAGGGCATCGTAAACCAGAGGTGCCGCTCGGTCCCGCCAGAATCGAGCACGGTGAGGATATGGGGATGCTGCAGGCGGGCAGCAAACCGGATCTCGCGCTGGAACCGCTCCGGCCCCAGCGTGGCGGCGAGCTCCGGGTGCAAGACCTTGACCGCAACCGGGCGGTCGTGCCGAAGGTCCTGGGCCAGAAAGACCGTAGCCATGCCACCCCGGCCAAGCTCACGCTCGACGCGGTAGCGATCTGCCAACGCGGTTTGCAGTTGGGCCCTGAGGTCCACCAGGAGGTCCGTTTTCTAATGAGAGGGGGTTGTCCCGCCACTGGGAAGGATATCCTGGGGTAGTGTTCCCGGCCAGAGCGAAGCCCATCGGGGGCCCATCGCGCTACCATTCTCCCGTGTCGCCGCGCCTCACTCCCTACGATCTCGTTTTTGCCCCGATTGCGGAGGAGCGGTTTCCGCCCATCCGCGCCTCCTTGTCCGAGGCCGGGCGCGACCCGCTGGATCGCGACGCCTTCCTGCTCACGCCGGATGCAGCCCGGCTGGTGCATGAGCTTCGCCCCGATGAGGGCCTGGGCGAAGAGATCGATCGTCTCGCCGCGCTGGTACATCACGCCTTCCTGTTCTGGGACCAGGGAACCGAGCTGATCGAACTGGACCGCCAGGTCATGGAAGGCCTTCTGGGAACCCAGCCGACCCAGCATGACGAACCGGCGGTAAACGCGCCCTACGTTCAGATACCCGAACGCCTGATCTGGGCTCGTCCGGTCGAAGCCGAAGCGTATGAACCTCTCGACGGCTGGTTTGCCCATATTGCCCCGGGAGGCTTCCTTCGCGCGCTTGCCATCTTCGGCTTGCACCCGGACAGGATGGGTTTCACCGTTGTTGAGGCGACGGGACCCCGTCCCGGGAATCTGGTTCGTCCGGACGGTTCTCCGCTGTTTGCGCCCACCCTTCGCGGAGGCGATGCGGCCCGTCTGCGCGAGATCGTGGGCCCCGAGGAGCTGCTCGAGCTGGCGTGGCGAGTGCGCGACGCAGGAGAGACGCGCTGAAATGGAGACCATGGATAAGAAGGCGGTCGCCGACGTGCTGGACCAGATCGCCTCCTTCATGGAGCTCAAGGGAGCCAACCCATTTCGGATCCGGGCGTTCCGGACAGCCGCCCGGACGCTCGCTGGCATTCCAGGCGACCTTGGGGAGGCGCTCGAGGACGGCTCGCTGGCCGGCACTCGCGGCATCGGGCCCGGCACCCTCCAGATCATCGGCGAGCTGGCCGCGACCGGGCGTTCGTCCGTGCTCGAGGACCTGCGCGAGCAGGTCCCTCCGGGACTGGTCGAAATGCTCTCCATTGCCGGGCTTGGCGTCGCCAAGATCCGCCAAATTCACGATCTGCTCGACATCGACTCGCTGCCGGAGCTGGAGGCGGCGGCCCGCGACGGAAGGCTGGCCAAGCTGCCGCGCTTCGGCGCCAAGACTTCCGAGAACATTCTTCGCGGCATCGCCTACCTGCGGCAGGCAACGATGTTCCGTCTCTCGCACCACGCAGCCGAAGAGGCGGCGCGGCTGCGGCAGGCGCTGGAAAAGCTTCCCGGCGTTGTCCAGGCAATCATCGCGGGCGATGTGCGGCGTCGAGCGGAGCTGGTGCGCGACGTGATCCTGGTCGTCGTGGCCGACGTGCCGCCGGCCGAGCTGTTTGAGCGGCTGGGACGACTCCCCGGCGTTCACGAGTTCGCCGGCCAGGACGAGCGCCGGGTAACCCTGCGCTTCGCGGGCGGCACCAGCGCCCAGATCGTGGTGACGACGCCGGTGAATCTGGGCGCCGTGCTGGTCCAGGCTACTGGCAGCGAGGCCCATCTCGAAGCGCTCGCGAAGCACGCGGCGTCGAGAGGATACGACCTGAGCGGCGCCGCGTTGTGGCGGGGCCACGAGTTCGTCCCCACGCCGTCGGAAGCCGACCTGTATCGCGCCTTGGGGCTGGCGGAGATCCCGCCGGAACTCAGGGAGGGTCGAGGCGAAATCGAAGCCGCGGCCGCCGACGCGTTGCCCGTGCTGCTCGAGCGCGGCCAGCTCCGCGGACTGCTGCACTGCCACACCAACTATTCCGACGGATCGAACACGGTCGAGGAAATCGCGCTGGGTTGCCAGACCGCCGGTTATTCCTACGTCGGCCTGACCGACCACAGCCAGGCCGCCGCGTACGCAGGTGGGCTGCCCGCGGAAGATCTCGCGCGCCAGGGCGAGGAGGTGGACGCGGCGAACCACAAGCTCCACGGCATCCGCGTGCTCAAGGGAATCGAAGCCGACATTCTGGTGGACGGCACCGTTGACTACGACGCGGCCGTGCTCGCCCGGCTCGACTTCGTCATCGCCTCGATCCACAGCCGGTTCAACCTGAACGCCGCTGAAATGACTGCCCGCATGCTCGCGGCGATGGACAATCCCTACGTCACGATCATCGGCCACCCCACCGGCCGGCTCCTTCTTTCGCGCGACCCATACGACATCGACCTCGATGCGGTGTTCGAGAAGGCGGCTGCGCATGGGGTTGCGATGGAGATCAACGCCGATCCCCATCGGCTCGACCTGGATTGGCGGGTCCTGCGCCGGGCGCGCGAGGCCGGCGTCATGATCTCGATCGGCGCCGATGCCCACAACGTATCG
Source organism: Gemmatimonadales bacterium (assembly GCA_035495075.1). Taxonomy (GTDB): domain Bacteria; phylum Gemmatimonadota; class Gemmatimonadetes; order Gemmatimonadales; family GWC2-71-9; genus DASQPE01. The sequence goes on along the minus strand of DATJGL010000071.1, from coordinate 1,629 downwards.
GGGCTCAGCAACGTGGACTACGGCGTCGGTATGGCCCGGAAGGGGTGGCTCGGCCCCGCCGACATCCTCAATGCCAGGCCGCTGGAGGAGTTTCTCGCGTTCGCAGCGAAACGGAGGATGACATGAGACGACGTGGTGCCAGCCTGGCACGCGCCGTCGTCCGTGCGCCGATCATTTTTCAACGCCTTCGCGACGCCTATCCCGACGCGAAAACCGCACTGAACCACACCAATCCCTTTCAACTTCTCGTCGCAACGATTCTTTCGGCGCAGACCACGGACGTCCGGGTGAATCTGGTCACGCCTGCGCTGTTCGCCCGCTACCCCAATGCCGCTGCCTTGGCCCGTGCTCGCCAAGCCGACGTCGAGAAGCTGATCCAGTCCACCGGGTTCTTCCGCAACAAGGCCAAGAGCATCATCGGCATGGCCCAGGCGCTGGTGGCCGATCACGGGGGCGAGGTGCCGAGGACGATGGAAGAGTTGGTTAACCTCCCGGGGGTGGGACGCAAGACGGCCAACGTGGTGCTCGGAAATGCATTCGGCATCAACGAGGGTGTCGTAGTCGATACCCATGTCACCCGGCTAAGCTACCGACTCGGTTTCACGCGGCAGACCGACCCGGTGAAGATCGAGCAGGCCCTGACGAAGCTCTTTCCCCAGGATGCCTGGGCCTTGCTGTCCCATCTGTTGATCTTCCACGGTCGGCAGGTCTGCATTGCACGGAAGCCGAAGTGTCCGGAGTGCGTGGTGGCGGACCTGTGCCCGTCGGCGAGGATCTGAAAAGCGGTCCCTTCTCCGTTTCCCCGTTTCTCTCGGCTTTCACTCCTTCCAGGCCGTGACGTACCCCGCCAGCGCCGACGCAGCGACCGTGTACGGGCTCGCCAAATAGACCTGCCCCGGCCCGGAGCGCCCAGGGAAGTTTCTGTTGATGGCGCTGACCGTCACCGTCCGACGGTCTGTGCTTGCGCCGGGCCCCGCGTTGATGCACGCGCCACAGGACGGCCCGAGCACCTCGGCCCCGACCGCGCGGAAGATCTCGACGTAACCGCGTTGCTCAGCGTAACGCCTCACGTCCTGGCTGCCGAACTGCACGTAGCAACGGACCCCCGGTGCGACACGAGCACCTGTTGCGGCTGCATGGGCAAATACCCGGGCATACATGTCTATGTCCTCGCGCTTCCCGGCTGTACAGCTCCCGGCGTAGGCGATGTCCACTGGCACGCGGGCGTCAAGCTCGTCTACGAAGCGTCCGTTCCCCGGATCGCCCGGCAAGGCCACCATTGGGCGCAGCCCAGCGGCATCGATGTCGAGCACGGCCGCGTACTCGGCGTCCGGATCCGAGACAAGGCCGGTTATTCGCTGGTCGATCTCGGCGCGGGCCAGCCCACGCTCTGTTGCCAGGAAGTCCGCCACCACATCGTCCGGACGAACCAGACCAGAGAATGCGCCCACCTCGGCCGCCATGTTCGTGAGAGTAGCTCGCTCGTCCATCGAAAGCGCCTCCACCCCCTCGCCGGCGTACTCCAGAACAGTGCCAATGGCGCGGCCATCCCGCACAAATGGACGCCGCAGCAGGTGGAGCATCAGGTCCTTGGCGGCGACGTTGCGGGGTAGTTGGCCGCGTACGCGA
>DATJGL010000070.1:0-6509 GCA_035495075.1 Gemmatimonadales bacterium | reverse complement strand
CGTCACGATCCCGGAATCGAGAAACCCGCGGCCCCTGTCGAAACCGAATCGTGGCGAGGTCGCGTTCGAGGGCGTGTGGTTCCGCTACGCTCCGGATGCTCCCTGGGTGCTCAAGAACGTCTCCTTTACGGCGCGCCCTGGGGAGACGGTCGCCCTGGTGGGCCATACGGGAGCGGGCAAAACGACTGTCGTGAGTCTTCTGCTGCGCTTCTACGATCCGGAGCGCGGGCGGATCACGATCGACGGGGTCGATATCCGCGACTTATCGTTGAGCGACCTGCGAGGGCTGATCGGGTTCGTACAGCAGGATCTCTTTCTATTCACCGGTGACATCCTGCACAACCTCACGCTGGATGCGCCGGTGTCCCCCTCAGCGGCGGAGGCGGCGGCGCACCGAGTCGGCGCGAGCCGGTTCGTCGAGCGGTTGCCGCAGGGCTATGGACATGTGTTGGGGGAACGAGGTCGTAACCTGAGCGTGGGGGAGCGTCAGCTGCTGAGCTTTGCCCGGGCGCTGGCCCGCGATCCCCGGATTCTGGTGCTGGACGAGGCGACCAGCTCAGTGGATGCCGAAGCGGAGGCTCAGATCCAGCGGGCCATCCAAGAGCTGATGTCCGGGCGGACCAGCGTCGTGGTCGCCCACCGCCTCAGCACCATCCTCCACGCGGACGAGATCCTGGTCATGCATCATGGTGAGATCCGGGAGCGGGGCAGCCATCGCGAGCTTCTGGCCCAGCGTGGCCTGTATGAGCGCCTCTATCAATTGCAGTTGAGAGGGCAGTTGCCGATTGAGGCGGTCAGTGCGGTAACCCACGCTGGCTTGCGCGGTTACGGCCCCACGGATAGCTTGACTGGCACTCCATGACGCGCTTGGATCCGGCCCCATGATGCAGCTCGAAGTCGGCGGTCTGCGATACCCGATCGCAGCCGGAGAAATGGTTATTGGGTCCGACGCGAATTGCGCGCTGGCGCTCAACGGCGCCGGGGTTCACCCGCACCATGCGGTCGTGCAGGGCCTGCCTGACGGGTCCGCCGCGATTCGCCGCGCCGCGCCCGCGGCCGAGATTCTGGTGAACGACGTGCCCCGGGGTGACGACCCAACCCCGATCCTTCACGGCGACAAGATCCGGATCGGTCCGCACGATCTGCTGGTTGTCGATCCCGCGCGCGCGGGGCACACCAAGTTTTTCGATTCGTCCGCCTTCGAGAAGTTCACGCCCTCCAGCGGGTCGAAGCCGGCTGCCCCGACGGTCGTGGCGGGCGGCAGGCTCGTGTGTCTCACCGACGGACGGGAGTATCAGGTGGGCGCGGCACTGGTGATCGGGCGTGACGCCAGTGCGGACGTCGTCGTGCCCGGCAATGAAGTGTCCCGCCGGCACGCCCAGATCGTGGCGACGGAGCAAGGCTTCGTGCTGGTGGATACCAGCACCAACGGTACGTTCGTGAACGGGCATCGGGTCGAGGGCTCGCGCGTGCTCCGCCGAGCCGATGTGATCCGGGTGGGAGCCGATGAGTTCCGCTTCTACGGGGATGCAAGCCCGGCGGGCGGGGCCGCGGAGCCGCGGGCCGAGGCGCCGAGCGAGGCCCAGGCGCCACCGACCGGCGCGCAGCAGCGGTTGCTGGACACGATGTTCGGCGCCCCGGCCCCGCCGACGCCGGTGCTCAAGGGTCCGGTCACGCCGATCACCACCATGGATGCGCCGATTGCATCGTTGCTGGTGCGCAGCGGCAGCCTCAAAGGCAAGCGCCTGACGGTCCGGACGCCGGTGGCCAATATCGGTCGGGGCGACTACAACGATCTTGTCATCCCGGAGCCGAGCGTGAGTGCGTCGCACGCCAAGCTGCAACGCCGGGAAGGCATCTGGGTGGTTCAGGATCTGGGCTCGACCAACGGGACCTTCGTTGACGGTGAGCGGGTCACGGACGAAACCCCGCTCGGGCCCGGAGCAACGATTCGCTTTGGTGAGGTAGCGACACTCTTCGAATCCACGGACGACACGACCGGCATCCAGCAGCGAGTGGGAACCCGGATGGTCGAAGGGCTCCGCACACCGCCTGAAAGGGAAGCCACCCCACCGCGGCGCCCCATGCGTGTCGCCGCGCCCGAGCCCAAGGGCGTTCCCCGCTGGGTCATCGTGGTCGCGGCGCTCGTCGTAGTCGGGGTGATCGCGTTCATGCTGTTGAGATAACGGAGCTCCGTGCACTTCACTTGTGCTGCCCGTACCGACGTAGGCGTCGTCCGGTCCGGCAACGAAGACAACTACCTCATGCTCTCCGACCGCGGCATCTTCATCGTCGCGGACGGGATGGGCGGACACGCCGCGGGTGAAGTCGCAAGCGAGATGGCCGTGCGCATCGCCTCGCGGGAGATCGGCTCGACCCGGGGCCTGACCGAGCCGCAGGTGGGCGAGCGGATCCGCTCCGCCATCCGGGTCGCCAACGACGCGATCTTCGAGCGCACGCTGGCGGAGCACGACAAGCGCGGGATGGGAACCACCGCGACTGTCCTGGTCCTGATGCGCGGTCGCTATCTGGTGGGGCAGGTGGGCGACAGCCGGGCTTACCTCCTTCGCGACGGCCAGTTTACCCAGCTCACCAAAGACCATTCCTACGTGCAGGAGCAGGTCGATGCGGGGGTGCTCACGCCCGAGCAGGCTCGGGTCCACCCCTACAGCAACGTGATTACCCGCTGCGTCGGCGCGAGCGTGGACGTCGTGCCGGACCTCTACTTCGGAGCCCTCAAGCCCGGTGACATCGTCCTGCTAGCGTCGGACGGGCTCACGGGGATGCTGGAAGACGAGCTGCTGGTCAAGATCCTGTCCGGGGAGGGTGATCCGCAGACCTGGGTGGACAAGATGATTGCGGAGGCAAACCGACGCGGTGGCCTGGACAACATCACGGCGATTGTGGTCCGGATCGACGCGGTGGATCAACCCACGGGGGAAACGCCGGCGGTCACCGGGGCGACTGGTGCGAAGAACTAGGCTGGGGGAGAAAGGGATAAGGGGATAAGGGGAGAAGCGGGAACAGGGGTCCTTATGACCCCTTTCGCGTTTCTCCCCTTCCCCATTTGCCCGCCTCTCTGATCTTCCGCATCGACACCACCACAGCCGCCAGCGTCGCCGCCGTCCAGACGATCGCGAAGAGAAGCTGCACCACGGCGCTGCGCCCACGGATGCCGGCATAAAACCAGGCGGCGACCGCGAGCGCGTCGACGACGACGATCACACCGATCATCACCAGCAGCTGGCGTCGCATCTCCCGTGTGTCAGCCATGGGGCATCGGTCGCTCTCCACCCGGCGGGCCGTAGAATACCACCCACACCTGAAAATCGTCGGTGAACTCTTCGAAACGGTGGACCGTGCCTGCGGGGACGAAAAGCACGTCGCCCGAGCCGAAGCGATCGCGGGCCGGGCCGTTCACGAACCAACCCGATCCCCGAAGCACCACGTAGACCTCGTCGCGAGTGTGCGGATCCTGCGGATCGCTGCCGCGGGGGGCATACAAGCCAAGCTCCAGGGTACCGTGCCCAAAGACGATGGTGTACTGCTCCTCCGGCGGCGCCGGGAGCGCCGCAACGGCCTGCGCAGCAGTGAAGGGATGATCCACCTCTACTCCGCCAGTCCGGCGATGACGTCGCGCAGCGAGCGCTGGTAGTCCTGCCACGCGCTCTCCCCGCCACCCAGGACTCCGTGGACCGGCCGATGTTCGAGCAGGTCGAGCAGCGCGGCGACCGCGCGATCTTCCACATCGGCGAATTCTTCCCGCAGGGCATCCGGGCTCAAATTCCCCTCCAGCACCTGCCTGGCCCGCTCGGCTGCACGGCGTCTCACGGCGAGATCCACGTCATTCACGAATTACCTCCTTGGTGTGAAAGCGTTGGTGCGGATGGCATGGATGAAGTCGGTGTAGGCCGGCTCGTAACCGGCGGCGCGAACTAGGGCCGCGATCTGGCCGCGGTGATAATGGGAATGGAAAAGCACATGGATCGCGATGTTGGCGGCGGTATTGCGAAATGATTCGCCTTTGCTGTTGACGTACCCCACTTGCCGACCCGCCTCGTCCGGGGTCATGCGCTCGAGATAAGTCCGCCACTGGTCCCCAGCGTCGTCGAACAGTCGCGCAGTCTCATCCAGTCCGGCATCCGGCCAGACCGGAACCGGCAATGGTCGTCCGTGGATGCGTGCGAGCCACAGCTGTTCGGTCGCCGCGATGTGAGCGCTGAGCCGGACCGCCTTGGGAGCGGACTGGGCTGCGGGACGCACTGACCCGAGCGTCTCCCGGTTGGCCCAGACATCGTAGGCGAATAGCTCGAGCAGCTCGGTGGGAGACACGGGCGAGCGATTTAGTGCTTGGCGTATACGACGCTGGTTCCGGATTTCTGGAACGCCAGCACCTCGTACGGCGTCTTCGGGTCGCCCGACCGATACATGCCTGGCGCGCTTGCCGGCATGCCAGGTACCGCGAGGCCGGCGATCTTGGGCCGCTCCTCGAGCAGCCGCTGCATGTCCCCCGCCGGAACGTGACCCTCGATCACGTAGCCCTCTACCAACGCCGTATGGCAGGACCGGAGTGACTCGGGCACGCCGTTCTGGTCCTTGATTGCATCGACCGAGTCGAGGTCGTGGGTCTCGGTGCGGAACCCGCTCTGCTTGACGTGCTCGACCCAGTGAGAGCAGCACTGGCAGGTCGGGCTCTTGTACACCTTGACCAGAGCGGCGGTGGAGAGAGCAAGCAACGGGCGGAAGGCCGCGCTCACCGCGGCCAGGCCAGCGGTTCCCGCAAGAAACCCGCGACGGGAGATCATGGACGCTCCTTGGGAGGCGCCGAGGGGGACAGGGAGGTTACCACCAGAGAGGCGCTTCGCTCAACTGGTCTCATCGGTTTCATGCGGGGTGGCGCCACCGTCGGCAGTCCCCGGATCGCGGGCAAGCAATATCGCAAGCAGCAGCGCCCCGCAGGTGATGCCGATGTCGGCCATGTTGAAAGTCCAGAACCGCAGGTCGCCCACGCCTACGTCGATGAAGTCCACCACGCCCCGCGCCGACCGGACGCGATCCAGCAGGTTGCCGGCCGCGCCGCCGGCCACCAGCGCGAGCGCGGCCGCCCGCCACGCGTCGCTCGCCGCGCCGCGGCGGTAAAGGGTCCCGAGCAAGGCGAGCGCGAGGAGCGCGGTGAGGGAGAGCGCGAAGCGGGAATACGGCCCGAAAAAGACCCCCATCGCGGCGCCACGGTTGTACGCCAGCGTGAACCGGAACCAGTCGCCCAATACCTCGTGGGGAATGTACGGCGGCGACAGGTGATAGACGGCCAGGCGCTTGCTACTGCAGTCGGCCAGCATCAGCACCGCAAGCAGGGACCAGAACGCCTTTGCCTTGGGAGTCCAGCTCGCGATCACGGCTCCTCTTTAGTTGCGACCAACCGCTCGGCGCGGGTGAGCGATGCGCACCGGGCGTCGATCTCCGCATAGTCTCGAGCCCGCTTTTGCTTGAAGCTCTCAAAAGCCGCGCGTGAGGCCCAGCGATCCACTGTTATATAGCGTTCCTGCGTTTCCAGGCTTTGGAACAGCTCGGTGCCGAGAAATCCCTCGCCCTGCCGAAAGAAAGTCGCCCACACCCCCGCCGAGCCGTACTCCCGCTCGAACTCCGCGGCCCGATGAGGCTCGACCTCGAACTCCCAGACGATCTGGTACACTATCGCGCGAAAGAACGGCGGGGGCGAGGGTGGTTCAGGACGGGCGAGCAGGCTGATCGGGACATCCGTCCTTCCGCCGAGTATCCATCAGCGCCACGATGCGCCAAGCGTCGCCGTCGCGGGCAATCTGAAAGGCGTCCACCCCGCAATGGCTGAACTTCTCGCCGGCATAAAATGAATAGTCTGCCCATACGGACGCCAAGGGTCCGTCCAGCTCTACGCGGGTATTCCGGACCCGCTCGTCCCACCTCTCAGTGTGCGGCGTACCCACCGCTCGGACAAAGGCATCGACGGTATCGATTCTGACCACGGCTTTCCCGTCCCGATTGGCGGCAGAGGCCAGGAGCGCCTGCGAGTGGAACGTGCTGCGAACGGCGCTGCTGTCTCCGGCTCGCATCCCATCGAACAGACGCTGCACCACCGCGAGGACCGCGGTCCGATCCGCGCTGGGGGTTTGCGCCGGGGCGGCCCGGCCGGCGCCCAGGAAGAGGAGGGTCGGGACGAGGCATCGAGCAAAGTGCATTAGAAACGCTCGCTAGAAGAGGGTTTGTGAGGGGCGGGGACCCGCTTTGCCATCGTCGCCGGCCGAATAACGACCGATCCCAATGTAACAATGCGGGTTCCGAGCTAACCGCGCCAATAGTTGCACCCCGGACGCGGTTCGGGACGTGACTGCTGTTGCCAGCGTGACTTCCGGACGACCAGGCGCTGCACCCCGATCGTCGTCAGCGTCGGCTTTTCGCCCACTGCCACATTCCGAACAGTTGAGACGGCCAGCTACCGGTCCCGATACTGCGCGGCACGTTGCGAAACCGGA
>DATJGL010000069.1:0-5135 GCA_035495075.1 Gemmatimonadales bacterium | reverse complement strand
TGATCCATCCCTGCAAGAAGGAAGAACCCTCCGTAGAGGACGCGACCAGCGAGAAACAGGTACTGCATGCAACCCTCCTTGTATGACGGTGCGAGCGCCGAGACAGCGCTCTTCGCACGTTTACTCCGCACTAGGCTGCGCCACGGCCAGCAGATGGGCGCTGCTGCCCAGCATGGACGGCTCTGTCTCCAGTGCTCGGGCCACGTTCAACAGCGCTGAGCGACGACGCGGGTCGGCCATTCGCGCATCAACGTCCGGCAGGATCCAGCCTGGGCCCTCCAGTCCGTACACGCCTTCCAACACCAGGCCCGCAGCCTCGACTTCGGCCGCCAGCTCCTCCGGGCGATGAAAATAGGCCGTCGTGAAGTAGTCCAGCCGCTCCGTCGGATTGCGGTGCTGGCCATCCCGGAGGTCGCGCTCCACGATCTTCGCGAAACGGAGATCTTGCAAGAGGTCGCGCGCCAACCCATCCAACGCGGAGGCCCAGCGGGAGATGGCCGCCGCGAACAGCCGGCCGCCCGGTTTCAGGATGCGGGCCGCCTCGCGCAGGGCTCGCGCGCGGTCGCCTGCCTCAGTCAGGTGGTAGAGCGGCCCGAGCAGAAGGACGACGTCGGCTGTTTCGGAGGCGATGTCCAGGGTGCGGGCGTCGCCGATTCGGCACGAAGTGAGCGGACACCGCGCTGCGACGCTCCGGCGCTGTGCTTCCGCGACGAGCCGCGGGACCGGATCGAGCAGATGGACTGAATATCCCGCCTGGGCGAGCCACAGCGCATAGGCTCCGGCCGCCCCACCCACGTCCACCACAGTTGCAGGTGGCGAGGGCGCAAATCGCCGGACCAACTCCCGGGTGCGCAGCTCCTCCAGCTGAAACGGACCCTGGGCGAGCCGAGCTTCCTCGGGAGCCCGCTCGTAGTAGTCGGCAATCGTCGGATCGAAGCCCCCGGGTGGTGCCCCGCTCATCCTGCGTTCTCCTTACGGTGCGCTACCAGACGCGCCCTGGTCCGGCCCGCCCCGGGTGGAGGACCCAGGAACATGCAACGGCGACCCTGGGGGCGGAGTGATCGCGAGACCGAGAGTCAGGCTGTTCCGAGTGTGGCTGCCCTCAAGCTTGAACTGCAGAGTGCTGCCAAACGCCGTTAGCGTCCGCCCCTCCGTAGGATGAATCACGATTGCCGTGGGCGTGGAAAGGGGCTGCGTACTTTCAGAGCTACTGGCGGGCATTACGCGGACCTCGAATGCTTGAGATGGACGATCAAGTACGCTACCACTGCCACGTTTAGAGCCAACGCGCTTGCTCGAAGTACGGTGACTCGTTGGACAAGCTCGTAGGCTTCGAAAGGTATGAACGATCCCGTCGCGATGATCGTGAAGTACTCGGCCCAGCGCCGCCCGCCCCAGAGCCCGATACCTTCGGTTGCGAACAGTCCGGCATAAAGGAAGGCACCAATCCCAAGAGTCTCGAGCCGGGCCGGCGACAGGCTGACTGCCCGCTCGACCAGGCGTTGAACCAGCTGCCGGTCCGAGCTGGTGCCCAGGGCACTGGCCCACTGCTGCGCGCCGGCGGCGATGTCGGGATCGAGCAGGCGTAACGCTCCCAGGCCGACGCCGATCAACAACGTCGTCTTGACGAACTTCAGGATTGCAATGAGCCGGAGGATCCCAATCGATCGGCGAGGCTCAATAGACGATGCCTTCGCGTCCGACGGGCCGTTCAACGGCGCGGACCCGGCGGCGCCTCCAGCGTGTTGTGGAACGCGGCGATTTCCCATCCGCCCGCCCCTTTCGTCAGGACCAGGGAGAAGCGGGCGCCGTGGCGCCCGGCGAGCGGTCCTTGAGGTGCTTCGAGTATTGCGTGGACGTGAACCAGGGCGACTTCCGGCCGCAACAGCCGCGCCCCCTCCACCGTATAACGATTTGTGCTCCCGGCGTAGATCGTCTGGAAGATCGCTGTATGACCGGCGGCAATCGTGGCCTGCCCGCGGAAATGCTCGCCACGAATGTTGACGAAATCGGCGTCCACTGCAAAAGGGGCAGCGAAGCCCAAACCGTCCATGGCATTCCATGCAGTCTCGAGCTGGCGGACTATGTTCTCGACCGCAGCGCGGTCCGCCGGAGCTAGATCAGCAGGCATCCATCCTCCTCTTAAACGCCTGTTTGAATGCGGCTTACCAAGCTATATCACAATCGCGTAACGATCGGTTCACGAGACAAGGAGCGCGCTTGCCGCAGCCTTTTCTGCTGCGCACGTTCAATCCACCCACCTGTCACGCCGCCGGTGAAGATACGCATCACCGATGCGTATCCGAGACCGGCCCGATCAGCAATTAGGAGCTGGAATGAGTGAAGAACCACAGCCAATACACGTTCCGCTGACTCTAGAGCAACAAGCCCTCATCAAGCGGCTGTCCGGCCAGCATGCCGAAGTATTGGAATTGACCCCGGAGCCGGACCAACCCGGGAGCGGCTCGGGCACGGGCCTGCGATTCCGCTGGCGTCTCTCAGCTGCGAGCGGGATCCCGCGGCAGAACTGGGTGCCTGCCGGCGACCCGCCCCCAGGTGGCTCAACCGAATCGCGTTAGGCTCGCTTACTCGACGACTGTAAAAATCTCGCGATGCCCGCCCTCGGCCAGCGCGGTGAACCGCGGGTACCCGGCGCGCCATTCGGGGTTGGCCATGAGAACCTAAGCGGAGCACAGCAGGCGAGCGCCGGTTGCGGACGACGATCATGGACCCTCCAGTAAGGTGCTCCACGATACTCGCCGGCCCGTTCGGTCGCTACAAGTCAGGCGCCGTCGGCAAGAATAGCGTCGAGCGCTGTGAAGGCGGCCCGGCAGACCCCCTGCCGGGTATCGTACTCCGGCGCGTAGGAGGCGAGACCGGCTGCTCCCAGCGGAACGCGGGTACGGATGGTCGCAATAGCCGCGGTCAACTGGTCGACTGAGAGCCCGCCAGGTACGGGAAGGGAGTTGGCTCGGCCCACCGAAGGGTCCAGCACGTCGAGATCCAGATGCAGGTAGCCGAGGGCATCCTTTAGCTGCGATCGGCCCAGCAGTTCGGGAAGTTCAGCAGAGATCCTCTCGGTTGAAACCGCAGCGACCGCCGCCTCGGCGAGCAACGCTGCCTCGGGAGGATCGAGGTCGCGCACGCCCAGCAAGAAGGTGGCATCGGCTTGCACGGGACGATATCCAGGCACCGTTGAGGTAAGCTGACGCCAGCACAGACCAAGGGCGGTGGCGAGACCGGTCCCATCCAGGAAGCCGGTGGTGGTGGTATCCGGAGTATTGAAGTCGCCGTGGGCATCGAACCAGAAGATGGCTCGGGAAGCCGGCGTCAGGCCGCTAAGTGTCCCGACCGCCACGTTGCAATTCCCGCTCAGCACGACGGGAAACAGGCCGGCATTGCGCGCAGCGCGCACCGCGACGGCGACGCGCCGCATGAGCTCAAACGCAGTCGGGGTCTCCCACAGGGGCTGATCGGCCTCGATCACCTGAACGTCGGCGACGTGGTGCCCCCGGCTATCGAGGTGCGTTGCCAGGCCCGCCTGAAGCAGGTGCTCGGGGCCCGCGCCACTGCGCCACCCACGGCGGGCGGTATCGTACGGGACCAGAAGAAGCTCGAGATCCATTGGGCCGTAACCCGAGAGTTGATCTATTTGCGAGGCCGTGGTGGCCGGATGTAGCGGAACTCGATCACAAAAACGCGCCGCCCCGGCCCGTGTTTGGCGACCTTGAGAAGCTCGACCACGCTGCTGAACCCGGATTGCCGTGCAAGCTCCGGTGTGACATCGGCCAGGGTGGTCTCGAATAGGCGGGTGACTTGGACCTCACCGGGCGGGAGGGCATACCGCCCCCCGACGTGCACGTGCGGTCGCTGCCATAGGCGAACTGTGCAGGTGATCTCGCCGTTGCGAATGCGGTCCCGCAGCGTCCTCAGAAATTGCATGTGGCCTGCCCGGAGCCCTACGTCACATCTACCCGGATCGTCCCTCGCTCCAGCAACACGCCTGCCGTCCAGGCCTCCGGTCGGTACAAGAAGTAGTTCAGGTCGGCTGGCCCGACCTGGAACGTCGTCGGGATGGCGTGATCAGCGGCCAGATAGTATGGCGTGGCGGCGGTATTGAGGATTCCCATCTCCACCTGGCGAACCCCCACCGCAGGGTCGGCGCCCAGGAGTGCCAGACCAGGCTCGGCCAATGCGGCCCCGTTTGCCCAGCAGTAGCAGAGCGCCAGATTGGCATTCTCATACGGCCACGGATCGGGATTCATCAGGCCGAAGTGCAGCACGAAGATGGACCCCCGTACGGCAGCCCCCCATCCAACCTGGGTAAGGAACGGCGAATGGGCGGTCTTCCCGCTCAATTTGGCGATTAACGCTGCTCGGGAGATCGTCACGGTCTTCATGCCTTTCCGCGTGTTTTCCCGTTCCCGCTTGCTCGCGTCGGCCAGGATGCGATCGGCCTGCGCCGCGATGACGCTGGCCGAGGGCCGCTTCGTTTTCGCGACAAAGGTTTTCCGCTTCACCATGACTGCCTCTTTTCGCTCAGCCGCACATGACTTGGGTCATCTCGCGTCGAGCCCCAGCCGTTCTTTGATCCCATCGAAGCGCGGATCGGCGCGAAGATCCTCGAACGTCGGGCCCATGATCCCGCTGTTGATCGACCGGTCGTCGACCGACTTTTCGAACCAGGCGAAGGTCTGGTCGAGGTCACCCAGTCCAGCGTACACCATCGCAATCGGGAAGGCGGCGATCCCGAGGGCCAGGGCGACCAGCGATGCAATGGATGCAGCGACTCCTGTCACGGCTCGATCCAGCCGGCCGCAGTGATCGCGAACACCAGGCTCTCTCTCCCGGCACCATCTTGCCTGTGGCCCACCAGGACGGCACCAATTCGCTCGACGGCCCGCTGGGACCGTAGGTTCTCCGGACCCACGAGAAATACCACTCGGCGGACGAAGCGGAAGGCATGGCGAAGCATGAGGCGCTTCATCTCGGCGTTGTAGCGACCGCCCCAGTACGCCCGAGCGAGAAAGGTCCAGCCGATCTCGACCTCGTCCAGGTCGGGATCGTAGGCGTGGAAGCGAGAGGAGCCGATGACCTGTTGGGTTCCGGTCTCAGTGGCGATCAAGGCACCACGG
>DATJGL010000068.1:0-7607 GCA_035495075.1 Gemmatimonadales bacterium | reverse complement strand
CGTGCGCTTGCGATCGCGCGCGCGATTGCGACCCGGCTCGGGAAAGACCCCGCTGTAGATCCAGCAGCCGCACGCCGTCGTTCCATCGTCCTCTAGCTCGGAAAATCCGGTCACCAGCCGGGGCCGGCCGGTTCGCGGATCCACCTCGTTCAGGCGGAAGCCGTTGATCTCCATCAGCACCTTCTCCAGGTCTGGCTCGCCCTCGATGCGGCTCGGCCTGCCGTCAGGCAGATGCGGGTGCTCGTCGAAATCGTAGTCCCAGGTAAGCTGGAGCAGGGGCTGGTCCCTGGGGTCGGTCGAGCCGGCGTACAGATGCTTGAGACGCTTGCCGAGGTTGTAGAGGAACCAGGCGTCCGACCGGCTGTCGCCGAGCGGGTCGATGGCCTTGTCGTGCCACTGGAGCATTCGTTGAGTGGTGGTGAGGCTGCCATCCTTCTCCGGCGCGGCGGCCGCCGGGAGGAAGAACACCTCGGTCCCGATCTGATCCGGCGGCGGCCCGGTTGGATCGCTCTTCCAGAAGACGGCGCTTTCGATCTCGAACCAGTCGACTACGACGAGCCAGTCGAGCTTGCGAAGCCCGGCACGGTGCAGGCCGGCGTTGGGCCCGCCGCCGGCCGGGTTCTGCCCGAACAGGAAGTACCCTTTGACCCGACCCTTGGCCATGCGATCGAAGTAGGGCAGCTGCGAGTAGTCGGCCTCCACGCGGGGGAGCCAGGAGAAGCGGAAGTCGTTCTCCCACGAAGCGGCGTCGCCGTACCACGCCTTGAGCAGGCTGACGATGAACTTGCGGAAATTGGCCCAGTACCCCCTCGCCAGTCCCTCGTGCGCGACGTACGACTCGAGGGTGTCGTGCTGGCGGTCGGCGCAGGGCTGCGGCAGATAGCCGGGCAAGGCGTCGTACAGGGTCGCGAGGTCAGTGGAGCCCTGGATGGTCGAGTGACCGCGCATCGCCATGATGCCTCCGCCGGGCCGACCCATGTTCCCGAACAGGAGCTGGAGGATGCCTGCGGTGCGGATCATCTGGACGCCGGTGGTGTGCTGGGTCCACCCCAGCGCGTAAACGATGGCGCTGGTGCGATCGCGCCCGGAGTTGGCGCACAGAAGCTCGGCTACCCGCTCCATCTCCTGCGGTGAGCAGCCGCAGACCTGTGACACGACCTCGGGGGTATAGCGGGCGAAGTGCCGCTTGAGGATCTGGAATACGCAGCGCGGATGCTGGAGCGTCGGGTCCGTGGCGGGGCCGCCTTCCATTACTGCGGTCATCTCTCCCCGAGGCCCCGAGTGACAGGGAGCGCCCGCATCGATGGCGTGGCCCTGCATGCCGAGCTCCTGCCTCAGCATGACGTACATCGGGGTCGCGCCGCTCCAGTCGCTCCACTCGCCCCCGCCGTCCGTTTCGGCTGCGCTGGCGTAACCCCAGCGACCTTCCCGGGCGTCGTAGGTGCCGGTCTTTCGGTTCCCGTGATAGCCGCTGAACAGGCCTTCCAGGTCCTCGGTGTCCTTAAACCCTTCGTGCACGATGGTCGCTGCGTTGGTGTAGTGGACGACGTACTCCCGGAACCACCGATCATGGCTCAAGACGTAGTTGACCAGACCACCGAGGAAGGCGACGTCGCTACCGGCCCGTATGCCGACATGGACGTCGCACAGAGCTGATGTGCGGGTGAACCGCGGGTCTACGTGGATGAGCGTCGCACCGTGTTCCTTCGCCTTCATCGGCCAGCGGAAGCCCACCGGATGGGCTTCCGCCATGTTGGAGCCCATGAAGAGGACGCAGTCGCTGTGGGCCAGGTCCTGCTGGTAGGTGGTGGCCGCGCCGCGGCCGAACGAGGCGCCCAGACCGGGCACCGAGGCGCTGTGTCATATCCTGGCCTGGTTCTCGATGGAAACGACTCCAAGCCCTCCGCCGAAAAGCTTCTTGATGAGGTAGTTCTCCTCGTTGTCGATCGTGGCACCGCCCAGCGTGCCGATCGAGCGGACCGAGTTGAGCAGACGACCCGTCTCGTTCCGAACGGTGAAGTCGGCGTCGCGCGCTGCCTTGACCCGACGTGCGATCTGGTCGAGGGCCCAGTCGAGCGGTTTGGTCTCCCAATGGTCGGAGTAAGGGGCGCGATACAGCACCTGGGTGACCCGGTGCGGATTGACGGCGAGTTGAAAAGAGTTGGCGCCCTTGGGGCAGAGGGTCCCCTCGTTGATCGGGCTTTCGGGGTTGCCCTCGATGTCGATGAGCTGCCCCCCCTTGGTGTAGATGAGCTGGCCGCACCCGACAGCGCAGTAAGGGCAGAGGCCTTCGGTGACCGTGGCGCCGCGGAGCCGTGATGTCTTGCGGACGGTCTGGCGGCTGAAGGGCTCGTGGGAGGGACAGGAATGCGGGAAGGGGGGAAGGTCGGAGTTTTTCATCGAGTCCGTTTCCGAGGGGCGGATCACACAGATTAGCGTACCGCCGCGGTGGCGCTAGAACGGTCTTGCGGACCCCGATCCACCTTACCCAGGTGTGTGCTCGGGCGATTGGGGTCGGTCACACCTGACGACGGTTGGTCCTAGGGGATCACTCGGACGTGATTTTTCCTCCCGCTCATACGGATACCCGCGGAAGTGAACGCAACAGGTCGGTCGTTCAAGTAGTACTTGGCGCCCGGCAGGGTCTTGCCTTTCAAGACGAGATTCCACCCGCCGTCTCTGGATTCGAAGCTGTATTCTATTCCTCGGTCCGTCCTAGCGCGTGAAAAAGCGAAAACGTTGGTTCCGACGGGAAGATTCTCGATGCTCATGTTATCCCAGCCGGCAGGCGGGCGAGGATCAAAGACAACGGTCTTGTTCGTCGCATCCGGCTGAATGCCGAACACTTGCTCGATAATCGGGACCACGATTCCGTAACTGGTCCATGCTATCGTAAAGCAGCCGTAGTCGGGCATCATCTCCGAAATCGAGCCGGGTGTTCGCCGGTTGAAGGTCTGGACGATCTTGTCTACATACCAGAGCGCTTCGTCGGTACGCTCGTAGTTGCCTTCCGAGACCGCCTGCACGCCGGTCGAGATGGTCATCATCGCATGTCTTTCGACAGCAGAGAGGAAGGGGCCGTACGCTCCGACATCTTCATTTCGTATCTTGTCCAGGAGTCGAATGGCGCGTGCTCGCGGAGCAATGCCGGTCTCCATGGGTGTGGTGATGACCCAGTTCTTGTTTGTGGTCCATCCCCTGGCTCCATCCGGCATGGCGGCGAATCTCCGCTCGAGCTCCTCGTAGTAGCCAATCAGCTCCCGGTCTCTTTGGGTCCGCTTGTCTTCTCCCTTCAGTCCTATCTGCTTGGCCGCCCCCTTTGCCGCGCTGATCGCCTGGGCTTTGGTGCCGTAGAAATCGGCGTAGGAGCCTTCCTCTTCCACCCAGAAGTGGTCATTGATTTTCTTTGCCAGTGTCGAGGCCAACTGGTCATACCGCTCTGCTGCGGCCGGGTCGTGAAGAATAGCGGCGATGTGCGCTGTGGCCCTCAACGCCTGCTGGGTGTAAACCGCGACATCGATCAGTTCCGCGTTCAATCCATACACTTCCATGATCCCGTATCCTTCCGGGAATAGATCGTGATTCTGGTCCATCTCTGTAAGGAGCCAATTGATGCCCTGCTTCATGGCCGGGTACATCTCTTTCGCAAAGTCCAGATCTCCCGTCCAGTCGACGAGCCTCCCGACCGTAAGGATGAACTGGGCTGTTTCCTGGGTGTTACCAGGATTGGAGACCACGCCGTTGGTCGTTACCTCATGCACAATCCGGCCGTTTCCGTTGGCTTTCATTGACTGATTGTTCAGCAAACGGAGGGTCTGCCTGGGGAGATCGAAATCGCCCGAAGCCATCAGCGCTTGGAGGGAATAGGTTTCGGTCCCGAACCACCAGGGATATTCCATCAGGCCGGCACCGAGACCACGGCCGATGCCAGGAACTTCTCGGACGAGCCACTCGGTGTTGACCTTCACCCAGCTATAGACCTCCTGCAGGCGGGGATCGGGAATTCTTATTCTCGCCCGGTCAATGATCGAGACGTAGTGCTCCTTCTTCCTTCGAAGCAGGCCTACGTAGCTGCTCGCCAGATGCTTGTAAGTGTCGATAGCGGCGTTCTGGCCGGTCGTTGAGCCCGCGATCACGAACGTCAGACTCGAGCTGCCGTGTGGGTCAACCGATAGACTGTATTGGGACGCGGCCGCGACTCCCAAACCATTCGTACGGATCGGCGGCGGATGTGCAATTGCTTGTGCCCCTGCGGCAGGGGTCGCTCCCCAGACGGCGAACCACGAGTTGCCTGTGTCCCTCGCGACGAACAGACGGTTCGCCGCTTGCCAGGCCACGATATCCTGAGCATCCTCGATCCCGAGGCGATCCGAATACCATACCGGCCTCAAATCCGTCTTGACTGAAAAGCGAAATTGGAGCTGCTGTCTGTGAGCGCTTGCGTTCCGGAACTGGTACTGGACGACCAATCCCTGTTCGCCGTCGGGACTGAACTGGAACCGCTCGATCTCCAGGCTGTCGAACACTGGACCGTACTTGAACCGACTGCCATAAGGGTAAGCGATGAATTCAGTGCTCTTCGAGAGGGCGATTTCCTTATGAGTCGCTCTATTCGTTATCGTTGCCCAAAAGCCGTCTATCAGTTTGATCGGGTGTAGCCATAGCCCGCCCATCTCGCCTGGCACGTGTTCGCCCATATCCGGAAAATCGCCATCCTGAGTCCCGATCAGGTATGTTCTGTCGCCTGCGGTGACGTACGGCTGCCCCTGGTTTTGCCCGTGATTACTTATCCCTGCCATGATGGGCGCTGCATAATCATCCTGGGACCGCAGCGGCTGCGTGTTCGTCAGCGTGAACGAGAGAGCCAAGAGGGGATGAAGTAAGCGCGTCAGTGAGGTAGTTCTGACAGCTGTGGCATCGGCGGGCCGAATCCTCGGCGCGTCACCACGGAACACGGAAGTGCCTTCCATGGGTTCGGCTCTTCGGTGGTGAATGCATTGCTAGTGCCCGGATCCCGTCCGGAGCTTTCCCCGATCCACCTTCCCCAGGTGCGTGGTCGGGAGCGAGTCGACGAAGATCACCTCGCGCGGATGCTTGTACGGCTCCAGCCGGTCGCGCACAAAGGCCTTGAGCTCCTCCGCAAGGTCGTCTCGGCGCTCGCGGGCGACGACGTAGGCGTGCGGCTTCACCAGTCCGCTGGCGTCGGACACGCCCACCACCGCCACCTGCGATACCGCCGGATGGAGCAGCAGACAGCTTTCAACTTCGGTGGCTGAGAGCCACTTTCCTGATACCTTGAGCAGCTCGTCGGCTCGGCCGCCGTAGGTGTAGTATCCCTCGGCATCCCGCCGAACCAGATCTCCCGTCACTACCCAGTCTCCTCGGAAGCACGCCTGACTCTTTTCCGACTGCTGCCAGTAACCCAGAGCCTGTGATCCGCCTCGCACCCACAAGTGGCCCATCGTTCCGTCAGGCACCTCGCGACCTTCGTCGTCCACCACCTTGATCTCAAACCCCGGCACCACTTCGCCCAGCGTCCCTCGGCGCACTCGGCCCAAGCGATTGGAGAGGAAGATGTGCCACATCTCCGCGGTGCCCAGCCCATCCAGCAGAGGAACGCCGAACGTCTGGTCCCACTTGGCATGCAGCTCTTCGGGCAAGCCCTCGCCCGCCGAAGTGGCCAGGCGCAAGGAGGAAAAGTCCTGCCGGGCAGCATCGGGGTGATTCACCATCTGGTTGATCAGGGTGGGAACCGCAATCAGGATGGTGGGCCGGTGTCGCACAACGCGGCTGAAAATGACCTCCGGAGTGCATCGCTCATCGAACAGCACACTTGCCGCGCCCGCGGCGAAAGGAAAGAACAGATTGGAGCCCATCGCGTAGCCGAAGTACAGCTTGGACAGCGAGAGAGTCACGTCGTCTTCGGTGTAGCCGAGGACCTGGCGGGCGTAGCACTCGCAGCTGTTCACGTACGAGCGATGCGGCTGCACCGCCGCCTTGGGCCGCCCGGTGGTGCCGCCGGAAAAGAGCCAGATGGCGGGGTCGTCGCGGTGAGTGGGAAAGTTTCGAAAGGTTGCCGGTGCCGCTTCCAGGCGTGAGGTCCAAACGCTGTCGCCCACCACTAACAATGCCGGTGAGTGGGTGGCCCGGGCGGCAGCGGCACGGAATGCGTCCACTCGCTCCGCCGCAACCAGCGCCGCGGTGGCGCGGCTGTACTCGAAGAAATACTGGATGGCGTCTGGCTTGAGCTCCGGATTCACCATTACCACGACGGCGCCGAGCTTGAGAATGCCGAACAAGGCCGCCACGTAGTCAGGCCCGTCCGGCAGCGCGATGATCACCCGCTGTTCCGGAGCGACTCCCAGCGAAGCAAGCGCGTTGGCGTAGCGGTTGGCCAACGTCTGGACCTCACGGTAGCTCAACCGTCCTGCATCGGTCACCAGCGCAGTCCGCTCTCCCCGATGCTCACGCACCCGGGCATCGAGAAAGAAATCGGCGATGTTGAGGTGCGCAGGATCTTCGAGGGTCATGGCGGCTGCCTTGGTGGTGCACTGAGTGTAACGGTGCTGCCACTCGCCGCAATGCGCCAATGATCGCTGCCGCAGTACGCCCGAGGACCGCTGCCAGCCAGGACGCGACCATGGACTCGAAGCGTCACCCGGGTTGACCATGCCTCCGACGGCGCCGATTCTTCAGGGCCTTCGCGCACCCGGCATCGAGAACGAAATCGGCGACGTTGAGTTGAGGACGCGCTTACGCTTCACCCGCTTGCCGCAATGACCTGGGAAGAGGCACGGGACGCCGCCGGCCCCGGTTCCGTCGCCATCCTGCCGGTGGGCGCCATCGAGGCCCACGGGCCCCACCTGCCGCTCGACACCGACGTCATCATTGCCCAGGCGATGGCGCGCTCGGGGGCGGTCCGGTTACAGGCGCGGGGCTCGAGGGTGGCCGTGCTCCCACCACTGGCCTACACTGCGGCGACCTTTGCCCGGAGTTTTCCCGGAACGGTCTCGCTTCGGCCGGAAACGGTTACCGCAACGGTGCTGGACATCGGGGGGAGCCTGACGCGACATGGTTTCGGCGTGCTGGCGATCGCGAACGCCCATCTCGATCCTGCACACCTTTCGTCGCTCGAGGCGGCAGTGAACGCTGTCCGACGCGATTTCGGCCTCGCGGTGGCATTCCCCAACCTCGCCGCCAAGCCCTGGGCGCTCCGCCTGAGCGAAGAGTTCAAGAGCGGCGCCTGCCACGCCGGGCAGTTCGAGACATCGATTGTGCTCGCAGAGCGTCCGGAGCTGGTGCGCGAGGAGATCAGGGCGGGCCTAGCGCCCAATCCGGCGTCCCTTTCCCAAGCCATCCGCGATGGCAGGGGGAGCTTCGAAGAGGCTGGTGGGTCCTGGGCCTACTTCGGGTTTCCGGCTCAGGCGACCGCCGAGGAAGGCCGGGAGACGGTGGAAATTCTCGGCGCCATACTCGACGAAGCGGTTCAGGCCGAACTCGGCCGGGAACGGGCGAGGTGAGTGGTCTGAAGAATCCAGTGGCAGTCGTGACCGGCGCCGGCCGGGGGATCGGTGCGGCGACCGCTCGAGCACTCGCGGACGCCGAGC
>DATJGL010000067.1:0-3862 GCA_035495075.1 Gemmatimonadales bacterium | reverse complement strand
CCACGGCGTTTCCACGAGGCGGATCTTGCCCACGATCTGAGTCCACCGATGCAGGGTCGCCAGCGTGTCACGGTACTCGTCGTACGCCAGGACGGGCCAGGGCGACTGGGTGAGATATGTGGCGGTGTTCGACATATTTTCCTCGAGGCGACCTCGGCCGCCTGACAGTCGTTTACTTGGATGGGCGGCGCGGCAACTCATAGTGGAGTTCTGCGAACCCGTTCCGACTGCCCGCACCGACACGAGCCGCAGCGGCGGGCTCGTGATCGCTCGCGGCAGGAGGGGCTTCCCGGCTCCAAGGGTGACCGAGCCGACTTGTACGAACAGCTCGTCGAGCAGTCCGTGATCATGGAACTGACCGGCCAGGTCCCCGCCGCCGACGATCCAGATGTTCTTACCCGCGGCTGCTTCACTCATGGCTTGGTGGACGGGGCGGACGTCGCCGCGGACAAAGCGGATCTCCGCGCCGGGCACGCTCGGCAGCGTGCGCGTGGTGAAGAGCCATGTCGGTTGCTGGTACGGCCAGGGCTGCGGCTGTTTGGCGCCGACCACATGGCGCAGTATCCACTCGTAGGTTGCCGAGCCCATCGCCAGCGCACCGACCTCACGGATGAACGCAGGGTAGCTCGTCTCGGCCACATTACCGAGCGGAAAGAGCCACTCGAGGGAGTCGTGCGAGTCGGCAATGAAGCCGTCGAGGCTGGAAGCGGTGTAGTACTGGGTCTTCACCCTGCGGAATGTAGGCTCTCCCGGGAGCCGGCGCGACGCGTTATTGGGCGGCCGAAGCGGCAGCCGAAATCACACCGAATGAGTGTCGGTGGCTGCTTTGGACCATCCATGGCCGACAAATAGCCCTATCACTGCTCCGACGCCGAGCAACAGGAGCCAGTCTGTCGGGCCATTCAGCTTCGGGTTCTCCCCGAGGACGGAGAATATGGACCCGAACGCGCCGAACGCCGTCACCAGGCTGGTCACGCCAGTCAAGTAGTGGCCCGCGCGCCCCAATCGACTGAACGGACGCCTCACTCGGGTATACGCCAGGCCGCCCAAGGCGCCGGACACAGCCGCCGCGGCAGCTGCCTGGCCGGCAGTGGTCAGTAGCGAGACCGATGGTCCGCGGGCTACCAGAAAGAGGACGAAGCGGAATAAGACCAGGGCCGCGCCTATGAGCGCTCCGATTGCGACGGGTCGAGCCCACTCCGGCAACTGCTGTAGCCTCTTGCTCAACAGGTGTAAGGCCTGAAGTCCTGGCGACAGCGGTGGATCGGGCAGCGGGGGAAAGCGATCGTCGATGTACCGCTGACGCGCCAGGCACTGGGCACAGGTTCGTTCATGCTCCTGGAACGCTTTCAATCGCTTGAGGCGATCCTCCAGCTTCCTGGGTTCCGGCTCAGTCTTCCACCGTGCCACCCAGTCACATTCCGAAAGCCCACTGCCCGCCAGCGCCCGCTGCCGCTCGGTCACCGCCGCACGCCAAGCGATCTGACGGGCGTAGACGTTCGGAATGCGAGCCTTGCCAGCCTCCCACTGAACGACAGTCTCCTCGGAGAGATGCAGATCGACGGCCAGTCGCTCCGCCGACAATCCAAGGACTGCGCGAGCGCGGGTAAGCTCAGCAGGGGTCATGGCTCTAAGGCGTGATCAAAAGGGACACGCTCCCTGCTGCTGCCAAGAGCGTATTGCTGCCGGGTCCGAGGGTCCACGTTGTGTTGGCCGCGATGTACGGTGTGCTCGGGATCGTGTGTGTCTGATCCGACATGGGTGACACCGAGCCACCCGCTGACGGCGTGAACGTCACTGTGACACCGTCAATCTGATTATCGAATTGGTCCTTGGCCTGCACCGAGACGTCCAGGATGGAGCTGTTGCCGGGGATGGGGCTGGGGCTGCCCAGCAATACGAGCGTTGTGACCGGGCCGGGCAAGGCCTGGGCGCATACGGCGAGAATACCGATATCCGATTCGCTCCTTGGGGGGGCCGTTCCAGGGTAGAAGCCCAAACACTTGGTGCCGGCGACATGGCTGAACATCCAGCCGGTGAACGCGGCCGTTCCATCAGGACCAGTCGTAAGGGTCGCATTGGTGAGTTGATCGTCACCCGCCGTTGAAAAGCAGTCGAGCCCGTTGGTCAGATCGCAATGAAGCGAGCGGAGGGTAAAAGTGAAGCCGGCGAACGGCTGGCCGCTCTGATTCAGCACCAGAAACACCACGGGATCGGGCAGGTGACTGCCCACCACCGCGCTCTGCTGATCCCCACTGAGAACACGGAATGAGCCGAAGACGGGCGGGGGAGGTGGCGGCGGTGTCGTGGTATCCACAGCCGTCGCGGTAAACGTGGCGAAAACAATGGCGGCTCCCGTCGTGTTGTCCACGGCGCGGGCCTCGGCCCTTTGCTGACCCGCGGTGGGGCCAAGCGTCCACCGGTCTTTCACGACACCGTCAGCGTTTGTCGCACCAGCGCCGGCGAACATGGAGCCCCCACCGGCCGTCGCGCGAAAGTTGACGATCTGGCCTGGTACGGGGTGGCCACTGGCATCGGTGACGCGCACGACCAGCGGGTTCGGCAAGTCGCTGTTGGTCGGAGCGGTCTGTTTGTCCCCCGAGACCACATCGAGCGACACGCTATGGCCGGGGGTGACCATGTCCTCGCCGCCACAGCCGAGGGCAATGACGACCGGCGCGACCGCGCAGACAACTATGAGGCAACGGGGCATGGTGCGCTCCGACGAGTGGCAGCATCCAGCGTCGAGTTGGTAGCTCAGACTTGAATCAAGTCTATCTCGCGGCCAGACCCCCGCCACTGTGGCGGGCTCGCCGCCGGGGGTGCAACTCTCTGCGCGAAGAACAAGCGGGCAAGTGAAGCTGTCAACCCTTAATGGCGCAGCCGACAAGGACTGTCCCTACCCACCCTGCAGTCCCGGCGATTGTCCCGAGGAACACACAGGCAATCGCCCCTCCGAGAATGCTGAAATGGCCCACAGGCGGTTTAGGGCGGGGATGCCGAATATGAACACCAGCCCGAAGGCGATAAGAACCGGACGGAGTATGGGGGACGGCGACGGCGAGCTCATGGCATCCTCCTCTCACAATTCAACGCTCCCGCAGCGGCGCACTCGCTAGGCGCACGCATCGGTTCCCTCGATGTTGCGATTCCACGCCTGAATCCACCCGCTGCGGCCCCCCGAGCTGATGTGTACCCACCACTCGTGTACGATAGGCCGAACTAAGGCGGCAGGGGCCTTTGGATCGTCGAACGTGGGCTCGGCCCAGAATGCCTGAACCGTGACGCTGACCCCACGGAACCACACTCTCTCGCCTACCTCGGTGACCTCCCCGACGAGATAGACGGTGTCGCCTCCCGCCAAGGGCCGGCGGAGCGTGGCAAGTGTCGCAGCGTCCGCGTTGGTGGTTTCCTCGTCGGCGAGATAATCGGCCAGGCGGAAGGGGCGTCGGACCCGGATCAGGCCCAGCGCGAGCGTATAGAAGTCCGCGGAATCGGCGACCAGGCGCTCGCCAGGCAGGAGCCGGAAGAGTGGGACCCCGGTCGGGCGATCGTGAGAGTACGCCGGCAGCGTATCCCGGGCGATCCACGATCCCAGCTGGCAGCACTCAAAGGGGCACGAGCCGCGGGCTACGAATGGAGTCTTCGGCGGTCGCTGGGCTTGGAGTGGAGGGGAACCGAGTGCGAACAAGAGGATGAGCAGCAATCGGAGCAACACTGCGAAGCCGATCGAAAGAGGCATGGCGATTGTCACGCCTGCTCTCGCCCGGTTGCCGACCACAGGACGCTGGTCACGAATCCAGCTGCAAGCCGAGACCAAAGCTGGCAACGTACCCATCACGACTCTCCGTCGGGGCGAGGA
>DATJGL010000066.1:0-3952 GCA_035495075.1 Gemmatimonadales bacterium | reverse complement strand
GCGCCGAGGCGTCTGTTCGAGTCGCTCGGCGCTCGAGTGGTGGGCGTGCCGGTGGACGATCTCGGGCTCGTGGTGGAGGCCCTGCCCCGGCACACTCGCATGGTCTACGTCACGCCTTCGCACCAGTACCCGCTGGGCGTTTCGATGGCACTGCGGCGGCGCATGGCGCTCCTGGCCTGGGCCGAGCGCAACAAGGCCGCGATCATCGAAGACGATTACGACAGCGAGTTCCGCTTTGGTGGCCGGCCGATCGAGCCGCTCCAGACTCTCGACGCCACCGGTCGAGTGGTCTACGTCGGCTCGTTCTCCAAGACGTTGCTGCCGACGCTGCGCCTTGGCTTCATGGTGGCCCCGCCTTCCCTGCGGCTCGCGGTGCACAAGGCCAAGTTTGTGACGGACTGGCACACCTCCATGCCGGTGCAGGCCGCGCTGGCGCGATTCATCGATGACGGCGGCTTTGCTCGCCACGTGCGGAAGGTCGGCGGGGTGTACCGAGCCCGCCATGCCATGATTACCGCCGGCGTGGCGCGTGAGCTGGGCGAACATCTCGAGGTCGTACCCTCGGATGCGGGGCTCCACGTGGCCACGCTCGCCCGTTCTGCGTCCATCAAAGATGTCGCGGGGGCGGTTCGGCGGGCTTCAGATGCCGGAGTGGAAGTTCAGCAGCTGGCGACGTTCGCGGTGAACCCGCCGGGAAAGGCGGGGCTGGTGCTGGGATCCGGAGCCATCGCGACCGACGACATCAACGAGGGTCTGCGGAGGCTCCGGAGCTGCTTCGAGGCCTGAAGTCGCTCGACCGCCTGGCCGCGCCGATGGCACCCGAGAGATCGGCCAGCGTGCGACAAAGGACGTAGCGGCGCTGGGCTTGCCATGGTCCTTGCCTATCGTTGCTTCGATGCTGCGGGCCCAAGCCGGTCTAGCAGCGCGCCGAGCTGACGCATCTCCTCCCCATAGCGAGCCCAGTCCAGATCCCGCTGCGCCTGCTGCGCAGCCTGGTACCGGCGCTGGGCCTCGATGACCAGCGCCCGAAACCCCGAGTCGGCGACCGGCGTCTCCGCTGCGACGGCGGGCGGGGGTCCGCGGGCCGGCTCAGGCGCGCCGCCGAACAGCTCGGCCAGTGCGGCGTCCAAAGTCTCCCCCATCACGACCCGGTTCTCATAGGCGACCACCACCCGCTTGAGCTCGGGAATCCGCCCGCCTTCGGCCTGGAGGTAGAGCGGCTGGACGTACAACAGCGATTCCTCAATCGGGATCACCAGCAGATCGCCCCGGATCACCCGGGAGCCCCGTTGGTCCCACAACGAGATCTGGCGGGATATCTCGGTGTTCTGGTTGATCCGGTTCTCGATCTGCTGGGGCCCGAACACGAGTCGCTGCCGGGAGAGCTGGTACACCCGGAGCTTCCCGTAGGACGCACCGTCGTTCCGCGCCACCATCCACGCAGCCAGGTTGTCCTTCCCCCGCGGTGTGAATGGCACCATGTAGACGAACTCGGCCTTCGATTCTTCCGGCAGACGCATGACGATGTGCCGCATAAAGGGCACGGTCCCTTCCCGCTCGGCGACGACCGGGATCTGCCACTGGTCCTCCCGGTGATAGAAGTCTTCCGGCGCATCCATATGGTAAGTCGCGTAGAGCGCGGTCTGGACCCGGTAGAGGTCGTCCGGATATCGGATATGTGCCCTTAGGCCGTCCGGCATGCGGTCCAGCGGAACAAAGATGCCAGGGAAAATGCGCGCCCAGGTTCGGATCAGGGGGTCGGTGGGGACACTCACGTAGGCAGTCAGCGACCCGTTGTACGCGTCGATGACCACCTTGACGCTGTTCCGCATGTAGGTCGTGCCGTCGCTCAACCTCTGGGCGTAGGGATAGTCGTCCGACGTGGTGTAGGCGTCGAGGATCCATTGCAACGTGCCGTCATCCGCCAGCACCAGGTAGGGATCGCGGTCGAACCGGAGAAACGGCAATGCCGTCCTCGCTCGTGCCACGATGCCGCGATAGTAGAGCACCCGGCTATCGTCGGTGATGTCCTGCGACAACAGGACCTTGGTCGAGCCGAATCGCATGGCGAGCGCGAGGCGGCGCAGGAAGTTGCCGACCCGGACGCCGCCCCGGCCGCCGTACGCGGCATAGACGTTCACCTCGCCCGAGGGATGGTCGAACTCGCGCTGCCGAGTCCCCACGAAGACATAGTCGTTGGTCAGCTCCCCGTAGTAGATCTGCGGCCGGGTGATCCGTAACGACACCGTCGAGACCGGCGGCAAGTCCTTGAGGAACAACACAGGCAGACCTTCGGGGGTCACCTGGTTCACGGGGCCGAGGGTGAGCCCCATCCCGTGGGTGAACGTCAGGTGCTCATTGATGAAGGTCCGGGTGGGGAGCGACGCGGCGTTGAGCTCCCGCGGCGAGAGAA
Organism: Gemmatimonadales bacterium; assembly: GCA_035495075.1. Classification (GTDB taxonomy): domain Bacteria; phylum Gemmatimonadota; class Gemmatimonadetes; order Gemmatimonadales; family GWC2-71-9; genus DASQPE01. The sequence continues at coordinate 1,539 of DATJGL010000066.1, read as the reverse complement.
GGACCTGCCGATATTTCCCGTCGATCCAGTACCGGTCATCGTCCACCGAGATGAAATCGTAGTAGGTGCGGATCTCCTGCAACTGGCCAAAGGTCATGAGCAGGGGGTCCCGGTCCCAGAGCCGCACATTCTCGATAGTAGGGCCGTTGGCCCGGATGCTCGCCAGTGTGAGACCGGCCCCGCCGCCCAACTCGCGAACGTCCACGCTGTCCAGTGCCCATGCCTGGCGGGTGGCGATGATGTGATTCCGCAGGTACGGCGTCTCCCGGGTCAGCTCGGTCGGGGCGACTACGAAGTTCTGCATCGCCTGTGGGAAGAGGCTGCGGGCGACAAAGGCCACCGCCAAGTAGCCACCGCAGGCCCAGAGAGCATACTGGACCAGCCGACCCCGCACGGCGCCGATCAGGACGGCGATGCCGGCCAGACCCGCCAACACCGCCGAGAGTCGCATCGCCGGCAGCCGGGCGTGTAGATCGGTGTAGCTGGCGCCGATCAGCGGGCCCGTGGTCGAGTAGAGGAGGCTGGGGATATCAACCACCCAGAGCCGCAGCGCAGTGAGGAGCAACAGCACCGCCAGCAGGACGGCGAGGTGGAGCGCCGCGGAGGGCTCGATCAAGAGCCGTCGCGGGCCCAGCACCAGATCGCCCCGCACCCCGTACACCAGTACCACCAGCAGGAGGGAGATGACCGTGAGGGCAAAAAGGAACCCGATCGCGGCCGAGAGGGCGGGCAGTGTGAACATGTAAAATCCGATGTCGCGCGAGAAGACTGGGTCCGCTATCCCGAACGGCGTCCCGTAGAGCGCTCGAAGCACCAGGTCCCAGGCCGCGGTAGCGCCGAGGCCGGCGAAGAACCCGAGGGCCACTGAAAGTGGCAGACTCAGGCGGCGCATCGCGACCGTGAGGTTGAGCCGAGGGGCCGATGGTGCGAGCTGCAGCAGGATCGGGTTGGCGACCAGGCCCCGCTGGGCGAGCCGCAGATTCAGGTACAGCACACCGAAGGTGATCCCGCCCGCGGCCAGGAATAGGAGGATTTGGGTCGTCAGCGATCGGGTGAAGACGATCTCGTATCCGATCTCCCGGAACCACCACCAGTCGGTGAGCAGCGCAACCAAGCCGGGAAAGAAGACCCCGAGCGCCGCCAGGGCGGCGATCCCCAAAAAGAGCGCTAGTCGGCGTCGGGGCACGGGCATTCCTCGGATCGGGACTCCTCGCAGCATCGCGACCTGGGCCGGGAAGTCAAGGCACCTCGTTCACGCTCTCCTACCCCGCCCGCTCCCACCGGCCGGCGCCACGGGCGCTCTCTTGACGGCTTCCCGCTCTTCGGGAAGGTTTTGCAGGGTACCTTGTCCCCGCGAGTGCGGTATGGACGCAGCCCCCACCGCTCCCCACGGTCCCATCTGGCACGGGGCCACCGTGCTGGTGGTCGACGACGAACCGCCGGTGCGTCAGTTCCTCCGCCGCACGCTCGAAGGTGAAGGCTTTCACGTTGAAGAGGCGCACGACGGCGAGTCCGCGCTGAAACTCATTCAAGCGCGCA
>DATJGL010000065.1:0-14224 GCA_035495075.1 Gemmatimonadales bacterium | reverse complement strand
AGCCGTGCAGGTGCATCGGGTGGTTGTCTACCGTGGGGTTGATCCAGCGCCAGTGCACCGTGTCGCCGGTGACGAGGTCGAATCGCTCCGTGAGTGGCCACGCCCGGCCGTTGATCACCGCTGTGAAGATGTCCGTGGTGGGATCAGAGCGAGTGCTGTCGCGTGCTTTGAAGTACACACCGAGAACGAAGATGCGGTCCGTGGTGGCCGGCCTGTCGGCGGGATCCACGACGAGAGCGCCGTTGAGCTGGCTGTCGATGCCGACCCGGTCCTCGATGGTGGCAGTGTCGCTGGTCGCAGCCCAGTAGAAATAGGTGCCGGGGGCTCCCGGGTCGAATTCAATCTCGCGAGACGCCCCGGGCCGGACCCGCAGCGTATCGGAGGCGGCGGCCGGACGCGTACGCAGGCCGTGCATGACCAGCGGCATCCCGGCGGGAAGCTGGCTCGCAATGGTGACGTGGATTCGGGTTCCGGCCGGTACGCGGAGGAGCGGGCCCGGGATGGTCGGCGCGCCGCTATCGCTCGCGAACGCAGCCACGACGATGGGGCCGGCGCGGCGAGTGCCGTCGGGGTACCAGTTGGCGAGTCGAGCGCGGAGAGTCACCCTGAGCACGCCGCCGCTCAACTTTCCCGCAGGCATCCGGTTGTCGTTGAATCCGACGGTGGGCCGTGGCTTGCCAGGCGGGGTAGGACCGGGTTCAGCCCATGCCGGCGGTTGACCTGCGAGGAGCACGAACGCGATCGCCAACTCGGCGCGGACGGTCACGATCACACCTCTCGATTCGGATGCTGGTGGGGCGGGAAGTGCGCTGATAATAAGCAATCGGCTGGCCACGCGCTCGGTGCCCGGCGGCCCGGCCCGCTCAGCGTGCGGACCCTAGCCGCGGCGACGTTTTGGAGCGACCCTTCGCCTTCCAATCCAAAGGGAAAATCTCATGTCGCGCTCCTCCCACAACGTGGGCCTCCTGTTGTGCGTCCTGGTCACGGTCGGGCACGCACCGGAAGCTGTTGCGCAGTTCAGCAAGCTCAAGAAGGCCGCTGCCCAGAAGGCGGCGGATGCCACCGTCAACGCCGGTGCCAACGCAGCAACCGACGCCGCGACCGGCGGCTCCTGCGTTCTGTTGGACCGGCCGCCGATCCAGGTCGATGCGGTTCCGCTGACCGCGACTCAGATGGCGAAGATCAACGCCGGTCTCGACGCCGAGATCGCGGCGGCGCCGGGAGCCAAGCAGCAAGCTGAGCAGCAACAGAAAGCCGCGGAGCAGGAACAAAAGGCGTACGAGAAGGCGAGGACCGACTACGAGAAGCGCAGCTCAGCCTACGACGGGTGCGTGGCCAAGATCTCGGGACAGGCCGGCGCCAAGTCGGAGGCGCTCAACCAGAAGGCCCAGGCATCGCAGGAGAACGTCCTGGGCGGCATGACCCAGGAACAGATCGAAGAGCAGGGTCGGAAGGCCCAGGCTGCCGCACAGAGGGTGGCCGATGGCAAGGGCACCGATGAAGACCGGAAGACGCTGGCTGACTTCCAGGCGATGATGGCAAAGGTTCAGAGCGGAAGCGCGCAGATGATCGCGGTGTCCCAGGAGTCCCATCAGCTCAATGCGGAGACCGCGAAGCGGGTTGACACGGAGTGCGGCAAGAAGCCCGAAGCACCGGTGGCGCCGTCCAACGCTGGAGGCGCGATGGATCTGATTTCGGCGGCGGGAGCCAAGGCGGCCGGCGTGTCGGTATCGACGTGGAGGCAATGGCGCGAGGACATGATCGCGCTCGCGATGAGCAACACGGTAGTGAAGCCGGGCAAGATCTCCCAGGCTGACGCGGACGCGATGAATCAGTCCATCAAGGAGACCGGCAAGAAGATCTGCGATCTGAAGAAGGCGGGCGTGCCGATCTGATGCGACTGCCGATCGTGCTGGCCGGACTCGCGCTGGCCGCGCAGGCAGCCGGTGGGCCCGACCCGGGCCCTACCCTTTCGGTGCGGACGAGTGATGGCTGGGAGACCTGGTGGCGGGGTGATACCGCGCCGGCCCGTTGGGCGGCCCCGCTTCCTGCCGTCGCGGAGCGGGTCCAGTGGCGTCGGGCTGCGCCAGGGCTCGAATGGGGCGAGCTGACGCTATCAGGAGAAGGCGAAGCGTACCGGGTTCGGTTGATCGTGGTGCGCCTCGAGCCCCGCGCGCTGGAGTTGCAGCTGATCAAGCCACCCGACGGGCCGACGTTCGCCGGACGCTGGGAAGTCGCCGAGGCGCCGGCGGAGGCGGTCCTTGCGCTCAATGCAGGGCAGTTCACCGATCAACCCTGGGGCTGGCTGGTGCTGGACGGCGTCGAGCGCCAGCGCCCTGGGCGCGGGCCGCTCGCTCCCGCGGTGGTTTTGGATTCAGCAGGGTCGGTGCGGCTCGTGCCGCCGGATTCCGTCGGACACGTGCGCGGAGTCCGGCTTGCTTTTCAGTCGTACCCCACCCTGCTCGACGGCAACGGCGAGATCCCTACTGCTTTGCTCGCCGACAGTCTGGGCGTCGACCGGACTCACCGGGACGCGCGGTTCGCGCTGGGCGAGCTGCGCGACGGTCGAATTCTCCTCGCAATGACTCGCTTCGAGGGCCTCGGCGGCGTGCTCGCAAATCTTCCCTTTGGGCTCACGACCCCCGAGATGGCCGCCGTGATGGGCGCACTCGGCGCGCGGCGCGCGGTGCTGCTGGACGGGGGGATCTCGTGCCAGCTGCTGATCCGGGAGGGAGCGGTGACGCACAGTTGGCCGGGATGGCGGCGGGTGCCGTTGGGGCTCGTCGCGATACCGAGTAAACACCCGCGTTAATTCGGTTGCGCCGCCCAGTGTTACCGAGCGAAATCTTACCAGTTCCATCGCCTCAGCCCACAGCGGCCAAGCATCATCAGCTCGAGGTAATGCCCACCCGCAAAGTGGCGGCGTTCATGCACATGCAGTATCGTATTGCCCGGTAACTCCCCTTCTGCCACACCGGATGTTTCTATGACCGCACCCGCCGCCACGGCGGTACCCGACATCGTTCCTGAGCACGTCCACACCCAGGAATTCCATACGCCGGGCGCCGTCAGGCGCGGTATCCTGGCCGGCGTGGTCGGCAACATGCTCGAGTGGTACGACTTCGCCCTCTTCGGTTTCTTCGCCCAGCAGCTCGGCGCACACTTCTTCCCTTCCGGCAACCCCACCGTCTCGCTCCTCGCCGCCTTCGGCACCTTCGCCGCCGGATTTCTCATGCGACCGGTGGGCGGAGCGCTGTTTGGGTGGATCGGCGACCGATACGGGCGGAAGCAGGCCCTGATCGGGTCGGTGCTCGCGATGGCGTTCCCGTCGTTCTTCATCGGACTCCTGCCCGATGCCAAGCAGATCGGGCTCGCGGCTCCGATCATTCTCATCCTGCTGCGCATGCTTCAGGGCGTCGCCGTAGGCGGCGAGTACATGGCCTCCGCCGTGTTCCTGGTCGAAGGCGCCCAGCCCGGTCGTCGAGGGTGGATGGGCAGTTGGGGGCCGTTCGGGGCTTCCGCCGGCACGCTGCTTGGCTCCGCGGCCGGCGCCGTCATCAACGCCACGATGTCGCCCGAGCAGGTGATGGCGTACGGGTGGCGGATTCCGTTTCTGGTGGGCCTCGTGGTCGGCCTGGGCGGGCTAGCGATCCGCCGGCATTTCGTGGAGCGGGTTCCCCAGCAGTCGACCTCCGAATTCCCTCTGGCCGAGGCCTTCACCCAGCACTGGAGGACCCTGTTCCATCTGGTCGGGCTCACAGCTGCGATCAGCGTCGGCTTCTACACCACGTTCGTCTACTCGACTACGTGGCTCGAGCAGACCGCGAACGTGTCGGCAAAGACGGCGCTCGAGATCAACACAGTCGCGATGGCTGTGCATCTGCTCATCCTTCCCTTCGCCGGCATGGCCAGCGACCGGGTGGGCCGCCGGCCGATCATCGCTGTGGCCTCAGCCCTGCTCATGCTCCTGGCATATCCGTTGATGGCGCTCATGGCACGCGGAACGACAGGCTCGATCCTCGGCGGGCAGTTAGGGCTGGCTCTGCTGGTCGGTGGTACTGGAGCCGTGCTGCCGGCTACCATGGCAGAGCTCGCACCCTGGCGGGTGCGGTGCACGGTGCTGTCGGTGGGCTACAACATCTCGCTGGCGATTCTGGGTGGGACGACGCCGGTGGTGGCAGCGTGGCTGGTCTCGCGCACCGGGTTCCAGCTCGCGCCGGCGGTCTATCTCACAGTGGCTGCGGGGGTGACGTTCGTGGCCGCACTGCTCCTACCGAAGGTCGCTCGGCACCGGATGACCAAGGAGTTTGCCGCGCTTCGAGCTCGCCGTTAGGGACGTCAGGCCGCGAGCCCGAACCGTTCTCCCAGCACGCTCGCGCTCAAGAGCAGCATCAGAACCTGGTCGATCGACACCTGGTCACCGGGCTCGAGCGAAGGCAACCGGTCGAGCAACTTCACGACCTTGGGCTGGTCGAAGAACGGCACGTGGTTGAGGCCGGAACCACGCAGAGCATCCTGGATCATCTCGTGCAGCCGGTCGTTGGGATTGAGCGTTGCCGGCGGGCTCAGGAAGGGATGCTTTTGCCGCTGGTACACCGTGTCGGTCAGGACCGGACGCGCCGCCTCACGCAGCACGTATTTCTCTGTCATGCCGCGGATCTTCTGTCCCACCGGCATCGACCGGATAAGCTCCACCACCTCGTGATCCAGGAACGGCACCCGTCCCTCGATCGAGTGCGCCATCTCCATCCGATCGCCGAGCACCGTCAGGATGTAGCCCGGGAGCAGCGTCTTGGCCCACAGATAGAGCGCCTGGTTAACCGGCGCTCTGCCGATCAGCTGGCCCCGTACATCGACGCTGCTCATCAAGCCGTGATACGCCTCCTGCTGCGCGAACTCCGACCGAAAATCGCTGGCCCACAGGTCATTCATTTTGAACATCCGGCCCGCCGCTGCCTCCATCCAGGAAGGCGCGAAGCCGAGCACGCGCTGTACACCCGCGAGCGACGCGGCCTCGCCATCGGGCAGTAGCAACCCCCGAGACACTGGATTGTCGTGGTCCAGCTGGTCGAGCAGCGTGCGAATCACGTCCGGATCCTGACCGTCGCTGTCGTAGAGCAACATGTCGCGCCGGAAATGCGGGTAGCCGGCCAGAATCTCGTCTGAGCCCTCGCCGGTGAGCACTACCTTGTATCCCGCATCGCGCACCGCGCGGCTCAGCGCAAACTTCGCGACGCCGTGAGCGTTGACGCAGAGGGTTTCCGAGTGCCAGGTCGCGTCCGCAAAATCGTCCGCCAGGTCGGCCTGCCGAATGGGAATGGGGCAGAACTCGGCGTTAGCCCTGGCTGCCATCTCCCGCGCGATCGCTTCCTCGTCGTAGGCAACCTGGTCGAAGGCGAGCGTGAACGCACGGATCGGCTCGGCGGCGTGCCGGGAGGCCAGGCCGAGCACGGTGCAGGAGTCGAGGCCGCCGCTTAGATAGCAACCCACCGGAACGTCGGCCCGGAGGCGCAGCCGAACGGCGTTCTCCAGAACCGCACGGAACTCCTCGGCCCAGTCCTGGTCGGAGCGGGGCGTCTGGGACGGACCCGCAAGCGGATAGTCGAAGTCCCAGTAGCGGTGGATCTGCATTCCGTTCGGGCCGGCCGTCAGGTAGTGGCCGGGGGGCAACTGCGAGACACCCTCGTAGAGCGTGTCGGTGGGATGTCCCCCGAAGACCGAGGCGTTGAACAACCCCTCACGATTCCAGCGGGCCGGAACACCGGCCGCGAACAGAGCCTTTACCTCGGAGGCGAGATAGAGCGCGCCCTGGTACCAGGCGAAGAAGAGCGGCTTGATACCGAACCGGTCGCGCGCGGCGAACAGCCGTTGCTGCGGCTCGTCCCACAGCACAAAGGCGTACTCGCCCCGCAGCTGGTGGAGGCAGTGGGGCCCGAGGTCTTCGTAGAGGTGGAGCGCGATCTCGCTGTCGGAGCGGGTGCGGAGCCGGTGACCCGCGCGGCCCAGCTCGCACTGGATCCGCTCGAAGTCGTAGAACTCGCCGTTCACGACGATGTGCCGGCGCTCGTCCTCACTGGCAATCGGCTGATCACCCGTAACCAGATCGATGATGCTCAGCCGGGCATGGCCCAGCCCCACCCGCCCGTGCCGCGCGATCCAGTGGCGGCGGCCATCGGGGCCGCGGTGGTGCAGCGTTTCGGTTGCGCGCCGGAGCGCCTCGGGTGAGACGCGTCCCTGCGGGTGATAGATCGCGACGATGCCACACATGTCGGTTTGCTCCAGGAGTCCTGATAACGGGTATCAGCATACTCTTACGGCCCGGGACCTGCCGTCGCCAGGGCCAGAGGGTAGGGGTCGGACCTACCGGCCGGCGGCTGTCGGTCGGCGTCCTACCAGCTAGAGCCGGCCGGCTGCCGGCTAGAGCTGACCGGTTGCGACGTAGTATCGGTGGGTGCGGCCGAGCATCTCCCCAAGGTCCTGGTGCTGCGGCCGGTAGCCCAACTCGGCTCTCGCCTTCCTCATATCGATGCGGCGATCGAGCAAAAACAGATCGAGCCGCTCCTGCGTGAGCGGCAGCTGCCGCTTGAACCGTTGGGAGAGCCAGGTACCCACTCGAGCGGCGCCCCGTGCCACGGGCAGCGGTATCGAGACGTAGGGCCGCCGCTTGCCCATCAGACGTCCGGCTTCAGTCAGCACGCCACCGAGCGTGTGGCCGCCGCCGGAATGGACCAGATAGATCCCGCCGGCTGGTCCCCGAATCGAGCCGAGCAAAAGCGCCTGCACCACGTCGTCGACCGCGACCAGGGGCTTCTCGACATCGAGTCGACCGCCGATCACGGGAAAGATCCCTCGACCGCAGAGGCGGAAAAGCTTGAGCAGCTCACCCCCGCGTTTGCCCTCGCCCGCGACCAGACACGGCCTTACGATGATCACGTCCAGGCCCCGCTCACGCTGGAGCCGCAGGAGAGCCTGCTCGGACGCGTGCTTCGAGACCTGGTACTCAGACTTGGGCCTGCACGGCGTGCTCTCATCGACCGCGCTCTCGCGGGGTGTGCCCATCGACGCCGTGCTAGAGACGTGCAGCAGGCGGCGGACCCCCGCACGTAGGGCCTCCTCCGCCAGTTGCTCGGTCCCGCGCAGGTTGACCCGGGTGTACTCACCCGCCGGCGCGGCGCCGGCAAATGCATAGGGCACGGCGCTCCCGCTGTGGATCACGAGGTCTACACCGTCGCAGAGCCCAGCGAGAGAGCCGGCGTCGCCCAGGTCGCCCAGACGAACGTCGAGCGCATCGGACGCGGGGCCGAACACCTCGCGGACTCGATCGCCCGACCTCGCGAGAATCCGGACCCAGACGTTGCCGCCTCCGAGCAGAGCGCGGACCGCGTGCTGGCCAATGAAGCCGGTCGCACCGGTCACCAGCACCCGCCGGCCGGCCAGCTCGGCAACGCACCCGGACGTGGGATCCGAAACGCGGTCCCTCATTGGCGAGTTCGCGTCCTCGTCAGCGACGTACGGCAGCGATCCCACAAGGCATAAGCGTGGCGCGCTGAAGGCTCGAGCAATCGCCAGCTCCGTTGGATCGCCGGCCGATAGGTTCGCACTACGATCATGTGCTGCTTCAGCACGGGCCCGAACCCCTGCTTGAAGCGCACCAGGCCGGGCCGTCCATGCGATTCCCCGAAGCTGAAGCGCGGGATCCCTCGCGCGTGAGCCCACGCAATCGCGGCATCGAGCAGCGCGTTCATGGGACGGGAACGCGAGGTATGCGGGTCCACCGCCGAGATCCAGAAGATCGCGATGCCGGGCGTGGCCAGCAGAATCAGAAACCCGATTGCACGGCCGTCCTGGTACGCCGTGAACGAAACGCCTAGTCGCCGCGCGACGATGCCTTCGATAAACCGCCAGGGCTTGACCGTGGCCTGGATTTCTTCCATTCGGCTGCGATACAACGGATAGAGGGTCTGAAGCACTTGGAGGGACGCATCGGACTCGACCGTGACGCCCTGGCGGCCGCTCACGCGTAGCGCTCGCCGCAGCTCCGGTCGGTAGCCGCTACGGATCTGGTCCAGCGGTCGGCTCAGATCGAGCACCGGACAGTCGGTGACCCTGCGCTCGAGCGGCCCGAGAGCTTCGAGGCAGCTCATGACGGCTGGTGGCGCCGAGACCGGGATCGAGAACCGAGCCTCGAACGCGCCCAGCCGCCTCGCGACCGCATTAACGGTCTGCGCGATCGTGCGGTGAAGATCGGGGTCCTCGAGGTGCTCGGGATGCAGCAACGGACCGCCGTAAATGTCGAACGGCAGGGACTGCAATGACGACCACAATCCGCCCACCGAGAACTGTGTCAGCGGAATGACGGCAATAGGGCTTCCGTTTGCCTCGATCAGCTGGTAGACCGGACGAAGGTAGGCGAACGAGCTTGCGAGCAGTTGACCGTAGCGAAAAGCGTGGTGCGCCGTCGCCCACGGGATGGTGCCGACAAACTCGTCCCACTCGGCGTCATCGGTGCACGGGCGAGCGACCATTTCGGGGCGACTACTCAACGGAGCGATGCTCAGGGGAGCGACCACAGGGTGAGTGCGACTGCAATCTGCCGTTGCTCGATAGGGGGTGCAAATCCTGGCGACCAGCCGCCGGGCCCAGCTAGTTTCGCGTAACGCCAGCGACAAGGTACGCCCGTGGCCGTCCTGCCCATGGGGTTGGCCGAGGCCCTCCGAGATCGATATCTGATCGAGCGTGAGCTTGGTCGGGGAGGGATGGCGTCGGTATTTCTGGCACGCGATCTCCGGCACCATCGGCTGGTGGCGCTCAAGGTGCTCGACGCCGGCCCGGCTCCGGCGGTTGGCGCCGAACGGTTCCAGCGCGAGATCCAGCTCGCCGCCGGGCTGCAGCATCCCCACATCCTCACGGTGCTCGACTCGGGCGAGGCCGCCGAGCGCCTGTGGTTCACCATGCCGTTCGTGGAGGGCGAGAGTCTCCGCGATCGAATGCGGCGCGAAGGTCCGCTGCCGGTGGACGTGGCCCTGCGGCTGGCACGAGAGGTCGCCGAAGGGCTCGAGTACGCTCACCAGCACGGCGTGATCCACCGCGACATCAAGCCGGAAAACATCCTTCTCTCGGCGGGACACGCTCTCATCGCCGACTTCGGCATCGCGCGCGGCCTCGATCACCCATCGGGCGAAACAGACACCACGACCACGGGTGATCTCACCCAGGCCGGCCTGGTGGTCGGCACACCCGCCTACATGAGCCCGGAGCAGGCCAGCGGCGAGCGCGCGCTCGGGCCGAGCGTGGACGTTTACTCCCTCGCCCTCGTGCTGTACGAAATGCTGGCTGGCGCACCCCCTTTCAGCGGCGCCTCGGTACGCGCGGCCATGCTGAAGCGCTTTTCCAGCGCGGTACCCAGCCTGCGGGAGGCGCGGCCCGAGATACCCCAGGCGATCGACACCGCCATCCGCAAGCAGTTGGCACCGGACCCGGCGAATCGATTTCCCAGCGCCGCTGTGTTCGTGGAGGCGCTGGAACGCGAACGGCCGGCACTCGCCCGGCCGAGGCTTGCGGCGCGAATCGCCGTCACGCTCGGCATTCTGGCGGCGCTCGGCGGGGGGTTGTGGTGGGCTCGGCGAGGCGCCGAAGCCGGCGGAAAGGCGGTAGCTCGGCTTGCCGTCCTCCCCTTCGAGAACGTCGGCGATGCCCAGGACGAATACTTCGCCGACGGCGTCGCCGACGCGGTGCGCGGCAAGCTGTCGGCGCTTCCGGGACTCCAGGTGATCGCATCGAGCAGCTCCGACCAGTACAAGAGAACCGCCAAGACCCCGCAGCAGGTTGGCCGGGAGCTGGGCGCCGAGTACCTCCTCGTTGGGAAGGTGCGTTGGCAGAAGACGGGGGGTGGGGTGAGTCGGGTCCAGGTGAGCCCCGAGCTGATTCAGGCCTCCAACGGCACCACCCGGTGGCAGCAGCCGTTCGACGCGCCCCTGCAGGATGTCTTCCGGGTGCAGGTGGACATCGCAACCCGGGTGGCGCAGGCGCTCGATGTGGCACTTGGCGCGGGTGCTCGGCAGCAGCTGACCGAGCGACCGACGCAGAACATGGCGGCTTACGATGCCTTCCTTCGGGGCGAGCAGCTCTCGAATCGCGTTGGCATCACCGACGTGGACGCGCTCCGTCGGTCGGTCGCGTCTTACGAACAAGCGGTAGCGCTCGATTCCGGCTTCGCGCTCGCGTGGGCCCAGCTCTCCCGCGCGTTGTCGACGATCTACATCAACGGAAGTCGGCCCGAGGCCGAGGCGCAGCAGGCTGCTAGCGCGGCGCAACGCGCGCTTTCACTCAGCCCGGATCTCCCCCAGGCGCACTTTGCCCAGGCGTTGTACCTGAGTGGAGTGCGCCACGAGCATGCCCGCGCGCTCGAGGAGGTGACCCGGGCGCGGAAGCTGGCTCCGACTAACGCGGAGCTGCTCTCAATGGCGGCACTGGCGGAGCAGCAGTTGGGTCGCTGGGACGATGCGCTGGCACATTTTCGGGAGGCCCAGTCGCTGGATCCACGTTCGGTGGCGACAACGCGACGGCTCGCGCGCGTGCTGCTCTGGCTCCGGCGCTATCCGGAGGCCCGGCAGGCATGCGACGACGCCCTCCGCTTGAGCAATGCGTCTCCCGACGTGCTCGACTTCAAGGTGGCCACGTTTGTCGGCCAAGGGGATCTTGCCGGGGCGCAGGCCGTGCTGCGCGACGCTCTCCCCGAGCTCGACACCGCTCGCACCCTCGCTCATCTGGGAGCGTTCATCGGTTTGTTCTGGGTGCCGGAGCGGCAGCAGCGAGAGATTCTCCTCAAGCTTTCACCCCGAGCATTCGACGACGACCGGGTCTCGTGGGGAATCACCCTGGCGCAGGCCTATCTGCTCGAGGGGAACGTCCGCGCCAGCCAAGCGTACGCGGACTCAGCTCGCATCGAGCTGGAGGACGCAATCGCTGCGAATCCCAAGAATGCGCTCGCGCACGGCGCCCTCGGCGTGGCCCTCGCACTCATGGGTCGCCGCGCCGACGCGGTCGAGCACGGGGAGCTCGCGATAAGGCTCGAGCCGGTCGCTACCAACGGCGTCACCGGCCCGTTCCTCCTGCATTTCCTGGCGATCAGCCACCTCGTGCTCGGAGATCAGGAGGCCGCGCTCGATCTGCTGGAGCAGCTGCTCCAGGTTCCGTACTACGTGTCGGGGCCCTGGCTCCGAATCGATCCGACGTTTGGACGGCTACGAGGCAATCCACGATTTGAGCAGCTTATCGCGACCCGGTAGCCATGCCAGGCCCACTTCGCATAGCAATTTTCGGCGGCGCCGGCGAGATCGGCGGAAACCGCATCCTCCTCTCGTGGGACGACACCGCCTGGCTGCTCGACTTCGGCACCCGGTTCGGCGCCGTCTCCCGTTACTTCGAGGAGTTCGTGAAGCCCCGGGGCGCGACGCTTGGGCTGCGCGACTACCTGCGGATGGGCCTCCTCCCGCCGCTCGAAGGCCTCTACCGCGACGATCTCTGGTGCCACGAGCCCGACCTCCGGGATCGCTACCGGGACCGCCCCGACTGGCGCCGGGTCCCGGAGCTCAAGGGCGTTCTCCTCTCTCATGCCCACGTGGACCACAACGGCTGTCTTGGATTTCTCAAGCCGGAGATCCCGGTTTACACCGGCCTCACGACCGCCATCATCGGCAAGTGCCTGCAGGACCCGAGACCCACGGGTGCGGATGGAGAGTTCTGCTACCTCGTGCCCCGGTGCTCGACTGGAGACGTGCTCGCCGCCGCGAAGGGCGAGGCGAGGATTCAGCGCCGGCACCGGATCTGCGAGAGCGGGCCCGAGATCCAGCGGGCGATGGCCGAGCTGGAAACGTTCTGGGGTTCCGTTCCTGGAACGAGATCGGAGCTCAAGTCGACTCCGCTCGAGCTGGTCGAGCCTGCGCTGCACGGCCTCCGCTTTTGGCGAGTCGATCACTCCATTCCGGGCTCGGGCGCGTTCGCGATCCAGACCTCGATCGGCTGGGTGGTGTACACCGGCGACCTCCGTCGCCACGGACATTCGAGCTGGCGCACGGAGAGATTCGCCGAGGCCGCGGCGGCGCTCCAGCCGGCCCTGCTCATCGTCGAAGGGACTCGGCTCGACGTCGAGAAGCCGGTCACCGAGCCCGAGGTGCATCAGGCAGCCGACGACGTGGTCGCCCGCGAGCCGGGGCTCGTGATCGCCGACTTCACCGCGCGCAACATCGAGCGGCTCAGGACCTTTCGCGACATCGCGAAGGCGCGCGGGCGCAGGCTGGTGGTGACAACCAAAGACGCTTACCTGCTCGAGCGGCTCCACGTGATCGATCCCCACATTCCGACGCCGGAAGACGACGGGCTGGCCGTGCTCAAGGAGCCGCTCGGCCAGGTTCAGATGTGGGAGCGGGAGGTGTACAACCGATTCGCCGGTCACCTGATCGACGCGCGTTCGGTGCGCAAGGAGCCCGGTGCGTTCATCCTGTGTCTTTCCTACTGGGACATCGGCAATCTGGTGGACCTCGACCCTGAGGGCGGGACCTATCTCTACTCCTCGTCCGAGGCGTACAACGAGGACCAGAAAATCGATCAGCAGCGGCTGGAAAACTGGCTGGACAAGTTCAAGCTCAAGAAGGTTGGTGGCCTCCCCAACGCCGAGCGTGGGCCGTACCACGCATCGGGCCACATCAGCGGGCCGGCGTTGGAGGACCTGATCAACCAGATCGGGGCCGGGCGGATTCTGCCGGTGCATACCGAGCACCCGGAGTGGTTTGAGCAGCGGTGGAGTAAGAAGGTCGTGGTGCCGCGCTACGGGGAAGACGTGGTCATCGGTTGAGCCCCCAGTCCAATCCAACCCCGTTCGTTCGGGCCAATGCTGCCTACGAGCGTTGGCTGGGCGCACACTTGCGGCTGGTCACCCGGGACCTCCATCGGAAGCATGCGGCCATGGCCGACGGGGCCTTTGAATTGCTCCGCGCGGCTTTCTTCCGCTGGGCGCAGCGCTGGCCGGTCGTGTGCGCCGAGCTTGCCACAGCGCCGAAAGTCCTCGCCGTGGGAGACCTGCACGTCGAGAACTTCGGTACCTGGCGCGACAGCGAAGGCCGCCTGGTCTGGGGGGTGAACGACTTCGACGAGGGGTGGCCCCTGCCCTACACCAGCGATCTGGTCCGGCTCGCGACCAGTGCCATGCTCGCCGCCGAGGAGCACGAGCTATTCCTGGATGCGGAACGGATGTGCGACGCCCTGCTGCAAGGCTACCGCGAGGCGCTCGAAGCAGGCGGCAGGCCGTTCGTGCTGGCCAAACACCACCCGGCGCTTCGCGAGATGGCGGCGGCGCGTCTCAAGAATCCCGAGAAATTCTGGGAGAAGCTCGAGCGGTTGCCGACGATGCGCGGGGCAGTGCCCCGTGGGGCCCGCAAGGCGCTCCAGCGGATGTTGCCTCATCCCTCGATGGTCATCCGCTACGTCCATCGCATCGCTGGCCTCGGCAGCCTGGGCCGCGCGCGAATCGTCGCGATTGGAGACTGGCACGGCGGGACGGTGGCCCGTGAGGCGAAGGCAGCCGCTCCCTCGGCGTGCGCCTGGGCTGCAGGTATTTCGGCCGCCGACGCCAAGGTCTTCTATGAGCGCATTGTCGAACGAGCGGTGCGCTGCCCCGATCCGTTTCTCCGACTCAAGCGCCGTTGGGTCCTCCGGCGCCTGGCGCCGGACTGTGCCCGGATCGAGCTCCCCGCACTGCCGCGCCAGCGGGACGAAAAGCGTCTGCTGGGCGCAATGGGCTGGGAGACTGCGAACGTGCACTTGGGGAGCTCCCGCGCGAAGGATCTGCGTGCGGATCTCAAGACCCGCGGCACCGCATGGCTCCTTCGCGCGGCGCGCCGAATGGTGGACGACGTGGAGTCCGACTTCGCTGCCTGGCAGACCTACTGGGCTTAGTACGGGCTGTAGGGCCGAGGCGCCGTATCCGCAGCTTCCTTAGGGTGTTTGGCTTTCTTGGCCTTGGAGTCGGGCTTCGCGGTCGACGCGGTGTCGGACCTCGCAGCAGCCTGGCTGGTATCCTTGGCTATGGTATCAATGCGTCCGGTTTCGATTGCCTGACTGCCCGCCGGTTGAGCCGCAGTGGTCGAGCTGTCTTTTCCCGCTTGGGCGTGAAGCACGGCCGGCGCGAGCACCGCCGCCGCGACGAGCGCCAGGGAAGGAAGGTGCT
>DATJGL010000064.1:0-9795 GCA_035495075.1 Gemmatimonadales bacterium | reverse complement strand
TGAGCCACGTGGCCGAGACCGTGCGGCTCGAGCCGGGCACGCTCCACGAGATCAACCGCCAGGGCGTTCTGATGTGGCGAGGAAGCGCGATTCACGCGGCCGATGGCGGCCGGCTCCTGGGCACCGGCACGAGCCGCTCGGCGCCGCGGAACTACTTCGTGGTCCTGTTTGCCGGGCCGCGCCGACGGGGGATTCTGGTGGACCGGCTGGTCGGGCACCAGGACGTGGTCGTGAAGGGCCTCGACCCGAGTCTTGGCCGTCCCGACGTGGTGTCCGGCGCGACCATTCTAGGCGACGGACGGGTCGCCTGCATCCTGGACGCTGCCGGCATCGTCGCGCAGCGGGAGGCGGCCTGACATGGGTCGTAACAGTACAAAGGTGCCTGTCGTAACTGCGGACCCGGTGCCCACCCCGGCACCGAGGCCGAGTGGCGTATTCGAGTTTGCCGACCAGCTCGCGGCGAACGCGGCGGTGGTGCAGGCGCCCACGCCCGTGACGACGCTCCACCTGATCACGTTCCGGCTCGATGGCGAAGAGTTCGGCCTTCCGCTTGAAACGGTCCGGGAGGTTATCCGAGTCGGCGAGATAACACGGGTTCCGCAGTCACCGCCGCACATCCGTGGAGTCACCAACCTACGCGGCCGAATTCTTCCCGTGGTCGAGATCCGCAGTCGCCTCGGGCTGGCTCCACTGGTGCCGCGCTCGACCGCCCGGATCATTGTGGCCGAAGTCCGGGGACGGGTGCTCGGCCTCTTGGTGGACTCCGTCGCTCAGGTCCAGAAGGTGCCAGCGGACCGGGTCGTCGCCACCCCCGACGAAGTGAAGTCGGGCCACGCCGATTACCTCACCGGCGTCGTTCAGCTCTACGACCGCTTGCTGATTCTGCTCGACCTCCCCCGTGCGCTGGAAGCAACGCGGGATTCCCACTCTTGAGCGCGCCATGACCCAGACGATCCTGCAGAAGATTCGTGACTGGACGATTCGCCGAAAGATCCTCAGCGGATTCGCCGCAGTCCTCATGCTTACGGGTATTCAGGGCTGGTTTGCCATTCGCCAGCTGGAGCGTCTGGCCGGTACTAGCGGCGCAGCCACGGAGACCTTCGGGAACATCCGCTCGATCATCCTGCTCACCACAGCAGTGACGGTCGCGGTAGGCCTGGCACTGGCGATTCTGCTTTCCCGCCTGATCGCACATCCGCTCGAGAGTCTCGGTATCCTGGCCGAGGAGGTCTCGAAGGGCAATCTGGCGGCCGACATCCGGAGTCAATCCCGGGACGAGATCGGCTGGCTGGAGCACTCGATGCGCCAGATGGTGAAGAATCTGCGGCTGGTGGTGGGCCAGATCTCGACCTCCTCCCGCACCGTCGCTAGCTCCGCCGAGGAGATCTCGGCCTCGTCGGTCCAGATGGCGAAGGGCGCCGAGGCGCAGACCAACTCGACTGAGGAGACCTCGGCGACGATGGTGGAAATGGCGGCCCAGATGCAGGCCCTGGCCCGCAACGCCGAGGCGTTGGCCGCGAGTGTGGACGAGACGTCGTCGTCCATTCAGCAGATGAGCGCAACGCTGGTGCAGACCGCGCAAAACGGCGAGACGCTGTTGCAGTCGGTGGACGAGGCAATGTCGCGACTCAACGGCATGATCGAGAACATCGGCGCGATCGCCTCGCGGGTCCACATGGTGGACGAGGTCTCCCAGCGGTCCGTAACCGAGGCCAAGAGCAACGGCGAGCAGCTCCAGGTGTCCATCAGCTCGATCAGCACCCAGTCGGAAGAGATCGGCAAGATCGTCAAGGTGATCGAGGGCATCGCGGATCAGACCAATCTTCTTGCCCTGAACGCCGCCATCGAGGCCGCCCGCGCCGGAGAGGCCGGCCGCGGCTTCGCGGTGGTGGCGGATGAGGTCCGGCGGCTGGCGGAGCGCTCGGTCTCGGCCACGCAGGAGATCGGGTCGGTCATCGAGTCGGTCCAGCGGGAGACCCGTGCGGCCGTCGCGCTGATGGGTGGGGTGCTGGGCGCCATTGTCGAGTCGATCGACAAGACCTCGCATCTGGTCGGCGAAGCCGCCCGCGCCACCGAGGAGCACGCGCTCGGGGCGAAAGAGGTCCTGCGCATGGCCGGAAGCATGGCGAGCCTGACCCGCCAGATTGCGGCATCGGTTCGCGAGAATGCGGTTGGAGCCAGGGAGATCACCCAGGCCGCGCAGAAGATGAACCAGCTCACCCATCAGATGTCTGAGGCGGTGGCCGAGCAGAAGCGCGGGGGCGAGATGGTGGTGAAGGCGGTCGAGTCGGTCGCCCTCGTGTCGCGCCAGAACCTGGTGGCGGTGGAGCAGATGAGCGTGGCCGCCAAGACGCTGGCGGGCGAGTCGGAGCTGCTCAAGCAGCGAGTCGAGGCCTTCCAGCTTCCCGCAGCGTGAGCACAAGCATGTCCCGCACCGCTTCTTCCAACGAACGGCTGACCGCGCTTGCCGCGGCGACTGGCGACGAGCGTCAGCAGCTCGTGCTCGCTGCGTTCGAGGATGACGTCCCGGCCGTGCGGGAGCAGGCCATCCGGCTCGCGACCCGTTACATCGAACCGGACGTCCTGGGGGCGCTGGTAGCGGATGGTATCAACGCCGCTCGACGGAACGGTGCCCTTGCTGCCCTCGAGCGTCAGGGACCCTACGCCGTTCCCTATCTGGTGAAGCTGCTCGGCTCGCCCGACGCCGAGCTGGTGATGTTCGCCCTCCAGATTCTCGCCCGCATCGGGGATGTCTCGGCTACGATAGGGATGCTCCCGCTGCTCCACCATGCCGACCCCAATGTGGCCCAGGCAGCGGTAGAGGCGCTGGGCAGGTTACGCGCCACCGGCGCCGTTCCGGCACTATTAGAGCAGCTGCACGGCAACCTCTGGCTTCAACTGGCGGCGGTCAACGCGCTGGGCGAGATCGGCGATCCCGCCGCGGCGGCAGACCTCCTCAGCCTGGTCCCGGACAGCTTTGTGGCCGAGCAGGCGGTCCGATCGCTGCAGCGGATCGCAGCGCCGGAATCGCTCCAGCCACTCCTCGGACTCCTGGCCTCGGTGCACGAGCGGCCGCTCCGCGACGTGATCCTGGAAGCGGTGGGTGTCGTGCTCGACCTGCATCCGGACCCCGCAAACGCCGGGGAGCATTTCGCTCGAGAGGCCGAACGGGACCGTGGAGCAGACGGCGTCACCGCCTTTCTCGGCGAGTTGTTGCGCACAATAGAGGCGGAGGCGGAGTGCCGGCGCGAGCTGCTGGGTAATGCCGCGGAAGGTGCGGACCCCGACCGTGAGGCGTTGGCGCAGGCCGCGGTCGGCGTCATCCTGACCGGGCGGTTGCGGTCGCTCTACCCACTGGTGCTCCGCCGCGCGGGCGATCCTGAGGTTGGATGGATCGAGACCTTGTGGCGGCGGCACGCGCGGCTCGAGGCCGCCGAGTTGACCGCGCTTCTGGGCCATCGAGATCCGCAGGTTCGCCAGGGGATCCTGATGGCAGGCGAGTTCGAGGCTGAGGATATTCCGGCCCTGTTGGCGCGGCTGGCCGATGGCGAAACGTCCGTTCGGGCTGCGGCGTGTCGCGCGCTGGGCCTGGTGGCCGATCCCAGGGCAGCCGCGGCGCTGATCGATCGCATCCGGCACGGTACTCGGGAAGAGCGGTTCGAGGCGGCAGTCGCACTCGGCCGCCTGCCGGTGGAGGCGCTGGAGGAGCTGAGGAGCTGCCTCGATCCGAGCGCCGGGCCCGAGACCGTGGTGGCGGCACTCGAGGCCGTCCGCGCGGCGCAGGCGGCCGTGTTCGAGCGGGAGGTGCTTGCGTTGGTACGTGCACCCTCGGCGGCGATTCGGATCGCAGGCCTCCGGGCAGCAGCGGTGCTGCCGGGCACTCGGGTGGACGGAGCCTTGTTCCGTGGACTGGCCGACCGTGACGAATCGGTGCAAGTGGAGGCGCTCGAGCTGCTGGTGCAGCGCGGTGGCGATCGGACCGGCACCACCCTCACGGCGCTCCTATCGGCGGCCGACTCGCTTCGCTTCCGGGTGATTCGTGCGCTGGGCCGACTACGCACGGCGGAGGCGGCCCCCAAGCTCGAGAGTCTCTATGCTGAGGCGGCGTTGCACGAGCGGGTTGAGATCGTCCGGGCGCTTACCGCGATCGCCCCGCCGGGCATCACCGATTTTCTGGCGGTTCGGCTCCGCGCGCCGGAACCCGAGATCCGTCATGTCGCCGCTTTCGGGTTCGCCCAGGTGGCGCAGCCTGGCGACCTGGCGACCGTTCTCCAGATGGTCGGTCACGATGACTGGGCTCTGCGCAACGAGGCAGCCCGCGCGCTCGGCCGGTTGAAGCTCCCGGAGGGCCGGGCGCCGCTGCTCACACTGGTGCGCGACGTCGAGCCGGTCGTAGCGCGGACCGCCCGCAGCGCACTCGCCGGAATAGCGAACGGCTCCGATTCGGCCGCGGCATGACCTCGGTCGACGAGGTCGAATGCAAGCTCCTGTCCGATCTGATCCAGGAGCGGTTCGGCCTGTGTTTCGGGGGTGTGCGACAGGAGATCCTGGTCTCCCGCGTGCGGGGGCGGCTGAAGGCCCTTCGGCTGGGATCTCTGCTCGACTACTACCACTTCCTGCGCTGCCATCCGCAGCGCGATGAAGAGTTCGACCGGCTCGCCTGCCAGCTCACCAACAACGAGACCTATTTCTTCCGCGAGCCGCACCACTTCGACATCATCGTGCGGCACATCATCCCGTCCCTGGGCGAAGCCCTGCGCGCCCGGCCGCTGCGCGTGCTGTCCGCGGGATGCTCATCCGGCGAGGAACCCTATTCGCTGGCGATCGCGCTGCACGATTCCGGCCTCGAGCTGCGTGGCATCGAGTGGCGCATCGACGCCTGCGACCTGAATCGTGAACGCCTCGCCCGCGCCCGGGAAGGCGTGTACGAAGGCGGCTCGCTTCGCACCTGCGAGGCCGAGACTTTGCGCCGCTACTTCGAAACGCAGGAGGGCCGGCATCGCCTGCGAGATCGCTATCGGAAAGGCGTCCGCTTCTTCGAGGCCAACCTCGCCGCCACCGGGAGTATCGGCTCACCGCCCTACGACGTAGTCCTGTGCCGCAACCTGCTGATCTACTTCGATGACGCAGGGTTCGACCGAACCGTCCGACTGCTCGGCCGGGCCCTCGGGCCGGAGGGATGGTTGGTGCTGGGCCACTCCGAATCGCTCATCGATCGCACCGACGAGTTCGCGCCTACCTGGCTCGAAGGGGCCATGATCTACCGCAAGCGACGGATCGAGGCGGCGGCATGATCCGCGTGTTCGTGGTGGACGATTCCGCGTTCGCGCGACGGGCGATCACTCGGGTCCTCAGGGCCGAGCCCGCCATCACAGTCGTGGGCGAAGCGTCGAGCGGCACGGAGGCGTTGCTCCGTGTGCCGTCGGCTCAGCCGGATCTGGTCACCCTCGACCTCGACATGCCGGGCATGAACGGCCTGACGGTCTTGCGCACCATGCTGGGCCGTGACCCGGGGCTCCGGGTGCTCATGCTCTCGGCACATACCCGCGACGGAGCAGAGGCGACGGTTGAGGCTTTAGCCGCCGGCGCCGTGGACTTCCTCGACAAGTCCCGGTTCGGGCTGATGGAGTTCGAGGGACTGGGGCGCGAGCTGGTCGCCCGGGTAAAGGCGCTGGGGCAGGCAGGTGCCGGCGGGAACGGGCGGGAGCAACCAGCAGCCAACGGAAGCGGACGGGGAAGGCCCCCTTTTCCGTCTGCTGCCCTCTGCACCCGTCCTCTCCCGCGCGCTCCCGCCTCCCTGGCCGCGGATCTCTGTGTCCTGGGCGCGTCCACCGGCGGCCCTGCGGCCATCCAGCAAGTGCTCGAGGCGTTACCGGCTGACTTTCCCCTTCCGATCGCCGTGGTGCAGCACATGCCGCCGGGGTTTACCGGCCCCTTCGCCCGGCGGCTGGACCAGCGCTGTCGTCTTCGAGTGCGTGAAGCCGCGGATGGAGACCGCCTCGAGCAGGGACGCGTGCTCATTGCGCCTGCCGGGAGTCAAATGCGGTTGAACGGGAACCTCGGTGTGGTGCTCAGCCCGGAGACCGGGCACGCCCGCCACGCGCCGAGCGTGGACGTCCTGATGCTCTCAGCGGCGCAGGTCCGGCCCGGCCGGGTGCTGGGTGTGTTGCTGACGGGCATGGGTGACGACGGGGCGGATGGAATGGCCGTCATCCGATTGCAGGGCGGGATCACGCTGGCGGAAAGTGAGACAACCTGCGTCGTGTACGGGATGCCTCGGGCGGCCCACGAGCGCGGCGGCGTGTCGCATCTCCTGCCTCTCCCCGAGATCGTGGACTGGCTCGCCGGAGTTACAGCAGGGTCCCATGCAGAATCGTCAGCGCGACGGTGAAGTAGATCACCAGACCCGTTACGTCCACCAGCGTAGCGACGAAGGGCGCGGATGCGCTGGCGGGGTCGAAGCCGAGGCGCCGCAGTACAAAGGGAAGCATCGACCCGGCGAGCGATCCGAACAACACCACACCGACCAGCGCCGTGCCGACGGTCAGCGCCACTAGCGCGTAGTGGGAACCGTAGTCGTACCAGCCTATCGCCTGCCACAAGAGAATACGCGCCACGCCGATGATGCCGAGGATGCTTCCAAGGGCGAGACCCGAGGGAAGCTCCCGGACGGCGACCCGCCACCAGTCCCGCAACGTTACCTCGCGCAGCGCCATCGCCCGGATGATCAATGAAGTGGCTTGCGAGCCGGAGTTCCCACCAGAGCTGATGATCAGCGGAATAAAAAGGGCCAGCACCACCGCTTTGCTGATCTCGGCCTCGAAGTGACCCATTGCAGTCGCGGTGAGCATCTCGCCCAGAAAGAGCGCACAGAGCCAGCCGGCCCGCTTCTTCACCATCGCCGCCAGGCTGATCTGCATGTAGGGCTCGTCCAGGGCCTCCATGCCGCCGAACTTCTGCACGTCCTCCGTGGTCTCGCTGACCAGGGCGTCGATGATGTCGTCCACCGTCACGATGCCGAGCACTCGTCCGCTGTCGTCGAGGACGGGGATGGCGAGGAGGTCGTACTTCGAGATCAGGCGGGCGACGTCTTCCTGATCCGTCAGCGGTCGGACCGTGACCGGTTTGCGAGTCTCGCCAACCTCGATCACCGCAGTACCGGGATCGGCCAGCATGACCTCCTTGAGCGACACCACCCGGCGCAGGCGCTGATCCTTCTGGTCGAGCACGTAGATGGCGTAGACCGTCTCCTTCGCCTGACCGACCTCACGGATGTAGGTCTTGACCTGATCGACGTTCCATCCGGCCGGGACGCTCATGAACTCCGTCGTCATGATGCCGCCGGCACTGGTGGGGGGATACCGGAGGAGCAGGTTCAACGAGTCGCGCGTGGGCGCGTCGAGCACGTGGATCAGGCGAGCCCGCGCCTCGTCGGTCAGCTCGCGGAAGAGCTCGACCTGCTGGTCCGAGGACATCGCTTCAATGAGCGCGATCGCCCGCCCCGGCTCGAGGCCTGCCACTAGCTCGCCACGGCGGGTGAGCTGAGGCTCGTCGAAGACCTGAACCGCTCGATGGAACGGGAGTGCCGCGACCACTCGAGTGGCCGCTTCCACCGGCAGCCCGTTCAGCCCCTCGGCGATGTCGGCGGGAAGAAAGTCGGCGCAGGCGGTGGCGAAGTCGTCCTCGTCACCGGAGAGCAGATAGAGGAGCTCAGGGGTCGGCGGGGTCGCGCTTTTGTTCATGGAGCCACCGGCGAGCTAGGGCGTGGGGCGCACGGCGTCCTCGATCCACGCGAGGTAGGCCGGATGACCGGCGCTGATCGGGACGGCGATGATTTCAGGAACCTGATATGAGTGCAGCGAGCGAAGCCGGGCTTCCAGATCGGGCAGCCGGGCCGCGGTGGTCTTGAGGTGACAGTACCATTCGGTGGCCCGATCGACCTTGCCCTCCCAGCGGTACGTACTCGCGACCGGCCCCGAGACCTGAGCGCACGCAGCGAGCCGCTCCTCGACCAGGACGGTTGCCAGATGCTCCGCCGCCTCGCGGGAATCGATCGTGGTGGTCACCTGGCAACAGGCAGTCATGCGGTGCCACCGAGAGGGAGTCTACTTCGCGGTGGATGTCCCGGCGCCGGCCGGAAGACCGGGCGTCTCGGAGCCGCGCTTGCCGTCCGCGATCGGCACGATGCCGGCGCGCCAGCCGCTCTTGAAACGGACCGTGAGCCGGTGCCCGGCGGGGTCGGGAGTCACATCGACGACGTCCGGAAGAGTCTTGGCGTATGCGGTAGCCTGCGCTGCGTCGCGCGACAGCGCGTCGGGCGACTCGCCGTGGTGGGCAACAGCGAGCTCTCTCCCGATCGCCACCGCCTCGGCTTGCTCCCGACCATAGGCGGCGAACTGATCGGCGGGCACGAGGCCTTTCTGGCTCGCCAGCTTGGGATACGCCTCGTAGGTGCGGCACGCAGTGGCGCCGAGCAGCAAAGCCGGCAACGTTACCAAGGC
Source organism: Gemmatimonadales bacterium (assembly GCA_035495075.1). Lineage (GTDB taxonomy): Bacteria > Gemmatimonadota > Gemmatimonadetes > Gemmatimonadales > GWC2-71-9 > DASQPE01. Next base: position 1,294 of record DATJGL010000064.1, on the reverse strand, counting down.
AACGCGCATTCTCTTCACCTGAGTGGGCGGGCCCGCCTAATATACACCAACCTCGCGCTCCTCTGTCCCCTGTCTGCGGCGCGTTCTGGAGGAAGGAAGCTTGATGTCCCGTATTGCGCCGCTCGCGCTCGCCCTCGTGTTGGGCAGCGGCCTCGCCGTACCAGGCTGCACTTGGGCCCAAGTCGCGTCCGACTCGACGCCCGTTCGGGCACTGCCAGACTCTCTCCCGCCGTACGTTCCCCACGGCGCTCCCCCCGAGCACGCGATCCGCTGGTACGAGCCGCTGGCAGTGGCCGGCGGACTCGGGCTCATCTCGGCGCTGGACCAGCCGATGGCCGACCATATCCGGCTTCATCAGTCGAGCGGTGGACAGAGCGCTGCCGACACGTGGAGCAAGTTCGGAACTCCGGTCGTGTATGGACCAGTGACGGTGGGGATCCTCGCCGGCGGGCTCATTGCCCACGACCGGGAGGTGACCCAGGCAGGAATGCGGCTCGCCTTCTCGCTGCTGCTCGCCGGAGTCTCGAACCAGGCTCTCAAGGCAGTGGTTGGGCGCGAGCGGCCCAACGCCAACGACAACGCATTCGACTTCGACCCGGTTCACATTGACGCCTCGTTCCCATCGGGCCACACGACGATGGCGTTCGCCATGGCGACCTCGCTGGCGGACGATATCCACCCTCTCTGGGCAAAGGTGGGTCTCTACGGTATAGCCACTGGCGTCGGAGTGTCCCGAATGTACCAGCAACAGCATTGGCTCTCTGACGTCGTCGGAGGCGCGGTGCTTGGCATCGCCTCGGCCAAGTTCGCGAGTGGCCGCTGGACCATCTTCGGCCTTCGTGCGCCTTCTTTCCTGTTCAAGGGCGGGAGTCCGGCGATAGGCTGGCAGTTTTCCTTTCACGAATGACGACGGTCAGAACCGGACCTGGATCTGAGTGATGACCGTGCTGCTACGAACCCCCGGATCGCCGATCTTGCGAGAGACGTAGTTTGCGAGCAACCGGACTCGAGCGGCCGCGAACTCCAGGTTGACTCCTCCTGTCGTCGCCACGACGCGGCGTTGCAGACTGATGGCGTCCCGCTCGAACTGCTCCTGTCGAAAAACCAGCTGGACCCACGGCAGTACCCTATAGGCGGCAAGGCCGTACCAACCCGAGTCGTTCGGCCGCTCGACGTGATGGTCCTGCCAGATGTACTCGCCTCGCAGCGTAGCCCCGCGATAGTCGACTTGCGCGTCAACACCCCATCGGGTGCTGTCGCTGCCGTATGCGGCGACGTTGCTGCCGAGCGTGAC
>DATJGL010000063.1:0-9275 GCA_035495075.1 Gemmatimonadales bacterium | reverse complement strand
TGCGACCTCAACAGTATCCTCTTCCTGATGACGCCGGCCGAGGACGAGAGCAAGCTCAACACGCTGATCGCCAAGCTGGTCAAGTTCAAGGATCTCTGGGATCGCGACGTGTCTCTCGATCAGGTCCTTCCGACTCTCTGCGCCAACCACCGGGAGCGCTACGCAGGCTACAGCCTCCGCCAGGTTTGCAACGAGATGCATGACTTCTATCGAACGGCGAACATCAAGGAGCTACAGCGGCTCTGCTTCCGGGCGTCGAGCTTCCCCGAGCTCGCGATGTCGCCCAAGGAGGCGTACGAGGCGCTGGTTGCCAATGAGGTGGACTACGTGCCGCTGGAAGAGATCAAGGGACGGATTGCCGCGACGCTGGCACTGATCTACCCGCCAGGCATTGGCGTCATCGTCCCGGGCGAGCGGTGGGACGACCGGGCGCAACCGATGCTCGATTACTTCATGGCATTCCAAGAATCGTTCAATCGGTTCCCCGGCTTCAACTATGAGGTGCAGGGCGTGTTCCAGGAGCGAGTAGACGGTCGCATCAAGTTCTACACTTACGCGGTCCGGCAGTGAGTCTCGGGACGCGACCTTAGCAGGGGGGAGACGTGGCAGACACAAAGAAGATGAACGTCGTCCAGCTCACGTTCATCGTCGCCGTGAACATGATGGGCTCCGGAATCATCATGCTGCCGACCAATATGGCGAAGGTCGGCGCAATCTCGCTGCTGTCATGGGTCGTGACGGCTTTGGGGTCGATGGCGATTGCATGGGGGTTCGCGCAGGCCGGCCTCTTCAACCAGCGCGAAGGCGGCATGTCGGCCTACGCCGAAGACGCCTACGGGAAGTCCGGGTACTTCATTGTGTTCTTCCTCTATTTCCTGTCGCTGGCGATCGGCAATGTGGCGATCGCGATTTCCGCCGTCGGCTATATGGCCGGCTTCTTCCCGTGGCTGTCCTCGACCCCCGTCGCCACGACCATCGGGGTCATCGGGCTGCTCTGGCTCACCACGGTGGCGAACTTCGGCGGGCCCAGCCTAACCGGCAAAATCGGCTCGGTGACGGTGTGGGGAGTCATCCTGCCGGTCGGCCTTCTTTCCTTTATAGGCTGGTTCTGGTTCAAGGGCAGCACCTTTTCGGCTGCCTGGAATCCGCAGGGGCTGAGTCTTGGCCAGGGGATGAACTCGAGTATCGCGCTTACCCTGTGGGCTTTCCTGGGGATGGAATCTGCCGCGCAGAACTCCTCCGCGGTCGAAAACCCCAAGCGTGACGTTCCTCTCGCCTGCATGTTCGGCACGCTGGGTGCCGCCGTCATCTATGTGCTGTCCACTACCGTCATCCAGGGCATCGTCCCCAACGAAGAGCTGGCGAAATCCACCGGCCCGTTCGGCCTGGCGTACGCCCACATGTTCAACCCCGCCATCGGCTCCATCGTGATGGCGCTGGCGGTTCTAGCCTGCCTGGGCTCGCTGCTGGGCTGGCAGTTCACCATCGCCATGACCGCGAAGTCGGCCTCGGACCAGCGCATGTTCCCGACTTTTTTCTCGAAGCTGAACGGGATGGGCGCTCCGGTTGTGGGCATGGTGGTCATGGGGGTGGTCCAGTCGCTGATGGCACTTTCCACCGCGTCCCCGACTCTGAGCGAGACGTTCGGCGTCCTGGTGAACCTGGCGGTTGTTACCAACGTCATCCCCTACATCATCGCTCTGTCGGCGCTCCCCTTGATGATGCGGCGGGTTGGAGTCGACCAGGCGAAGTATCGTCTCAACGTCGCGGTCGTCCTGGTGGCGATGCTGTACAGCACCTTCGCGATCTATGCCTCCGGCAAGGACGCCGTGCTCGGCGGCACGTTGGTCATGGCGCTCGGCTTCATCATCTGGGGATTCATTGCGTACCGCTTTGCAGCCGCGGCGCCCGCGACGGCACGGGCCTGAGAGATTGGATGCCAAGGAGAGAAACCATGCTACAGGTACCATCGACAGCGCCGAAGCGCCAGCGGCTTTGGATCGCAACCTGCGCGATCGCAGTGCTCGCAATCGCGCCGGCTCTCTTCGGTCAGGCGGCAAAGAAAGCGCCGACCGCGCCTGCGCCGAGTCCGCCGGCCGGAACCCTCGATCGCATCCGGACGAGCGGAACGCTCAAGCTGGGATTTCGTGCCGACGCGCGACCCCTCTCGTTTCAGGACGAGGGAGGCAAGGCGGCGGGCTATTCGGTCGACGTCTGCCAGAACGTCGCGGAGGCGGTAAAGAGCGAGCTGAGCCTTCCCGAACTCAAGGTCGACTGGGTGCCGGTCACGGTGGACAGCCGTCTCAGCGTCGTTCAGGAAGGCCGGATCGATCTGCTGTGCGGTGCCGCGACAGAAACCCTCGAACGGCGGAAGAGCGTCGCATTCTCTCTGCCGATCTATCCAGGCGGGGTCGCCGCGCTGGTTCGCTCCGACTCACCTCGACAGTTGCGCAACATCCTGTCCGGGAAGTCGCAGGACTACACCCCGGTCTGGCGAGCAGTGGCGCTCAATATCCTGCGGGAGCAGGTCTTTGTCACGGTCGCGGGGACCACTGCTGAACAAGCGGTGCAGCGGCGCGCCAAGGAGCTCCAGGTGGACTCCCGGATGCTCCCGCCGGTGCCGACCTATGAGGCGGGCGTCCAGGCCGTGGTGGACCGGAAGGCGAACGCCTTCTTCGCGGAGCGGGCCATTCTCATCGACGTGGTGCGACGGAACCCGTCGGCCAAGAGCCTGACCATTCTCGATCGTCAGTTCACCTACGAGCCCCTGGCGCTGGCCCTCAGTAGGAGCGACGAGGACTTCCGCCTGCTGGTGGACCGCGCCTTGACCAAGCTCTACGCCTCCACCGGGTTTTGGGACACGTACAAGAAGTGGTTCGGCGAACCGGATGAGACGACGACCACGTTCTTCCGGTGGAACATCCTGCCGGAGTGACTGAAGTATCGGGAGACCTTTGCAATGATTCAGCGGACCAGCAAGCGCCTGAGCATGCGGGCGCTCATGGTAGATGACGAGCTCACCAGCCCAACGGCCGAAGGCCGGGCAGCGCGGGCCCTCGAGGAGGAGCTGAAAGGCCGCTCTGTCGAGGTAGTGGAAGCCACCTCGGCGGAGGATGGAACGTCAGCCTTGGTATCGGACTCCGCAATCCACGCGGTGCTGGTCGACTGGACCCTGGGCGATCAGGATGGTCGCGGCAACGGAAAAGATGGGCACGCCAACGCGAGGAAGCTCCTCGAACTGGTGCGCTCCCGAAACGACAAGATCCCGATCTTCCTGATGGCAGAGCGGGGCGAAGCGTCCTCGATTCCCGTCGACATCATGGAGATGGTCGATGAGTACGTATGGACGCTGGAAGACACGGCGGCATTCGTCGGGGGACGGGTCGTCGCCGCGATCAGGCGCTACCTCGAAGTGATGCTGCCTCCCCTGGCCGGGGCCCTCATGAAGTTCAGCCAGGAGTACGAGTACTCCTGGCACACGCCCGGCCATACCGGCGGCACTGCGTTTCTCAAGTCACCCGTGGGACGGATCTTCTTCGACTACTTCGGAGAGAACCTGCTGCGCTCCGATCTGTCCATCAGCGTGGGCGCGCTCGGTTCACTGCTCGATCACACCGGTCCTATCGGCGAGCATGAGAAGTATGCGGCCCGGGTCTTCGGCGCCCACCGCACGTACTGCGTCACCAACGGCACGTCGATGTCGAACCGGGTGATCTTCCTGGCCGCCGTGGGCCGGGACCAGATCGCGCTCTGCGACCGGAACTGTCACAAGTCCATCGAGCACAGCCTGGTGATGTCCGGCGGGATTCCGACGTACCTCGTTCCGCTCCGCAATCGCTACGGGATCATCGGGCCCATTCCGCCGGAACGGCTCAAGCCGGCCGCCATCAAGGCTGCTATCAAGGCGAACCCGTTGGTGACCAAGGGAATCGACCCTCGGCCGGTGTACTCGGTGATCACCAACTCCACCTACGACGGGCTTTGCTACAACGCCCGGCGGGTGGAAGAGTTGCTGGATCCCAGCGTCGATCGGATTCACTTCGACGAGGCCTGGTACGCGTACGCCCGCTTCAACCCGATGTACCGGGACCGCCACGCGATGCATGGCGACCCCAAGGACCACACCGGGCCCACGGTGTTCGCCACCCACTCCACCCACAAATTGCTGGCCGCGCTCTCCCAGGCTTCGCTGCTGCACATTCGCGACGGCAGGAGCCCGATTCCCCATGCGCGGTTCAACGAATCGTACATGATGCAGGCGTCCACTTCGCCACTCTACACCATCATCGTTTCCAATGACATCACGGCGGCGATGATGGATGGGCCGGGAGGCATTGCCCTGACCAACGAGTCCATCGAGGAGGCGGTGGCGTTCCGGCAGACCATGGGCCGGGTCCACCGTGAGTTTGAGGAGAAGGGGGATTGGTTCTTCAAGACCTGGAACGCGGACCAGGTCAAGGAAGGAAAGGGCGGCAAGAAAGTCGCGTTCGCGGACGCGTCTCCCGAGTTCCTCGTCCGTGAGCCAGACGCCTGGGTGCTGCACCCCGGTGATTCCTGGCACGGCTTCGGTGACCTGGAAGACGGCTACTGCATGCTGGACCCGATCAAGGTGTCCATCGTGACGCCGGGCGTGGCGGAGAAAGGGGGTCTCGACAAGCGGGGCATCCCGGCTACACTGGTGACGGCGTACCTCCACCGCCGCGGAGTCGAGGTCGAAAAGACCACCGATTTCACGATCCTCTTCCTCTTTTCGATCGGCATCACGAAGGGAAAGTGGGGGACCTTGCTCAATGCGCTGCTCGACCTGAAGCGCGACTACGACAACAACGCATCGCTGGCCCAGGTCCTGCCGGACCTGGTGACCGGGTATCCCGACGTCTATGGAGGGCTCGGGCTCCGCGATCTGGCGGACCAGATGTTCGCAATGCTCAAGGAAACCCGGCAAACCCACTGGCTGGCTGAAGCGTTCTCCACGCTGCCCACTCCCGTCATGACACCGAGCGCCGCATACCAGCATCTGGTCCGGGACGAGATCGAGCACGTGCCGCTGGAGAAGCTGGCGAAACGGGTGCTCGCGACCAGCGTCGTGCCGTATCCGCCGGGCATTCCCATGCTCATGCCTGGGGAAGGGACCGGCGCTGCCGACGGCCCGTATCTCGGCTACTTAAAGGCGCTCTGGGCCTGGGATCGCCGATTCCCCGGCTTCGGGCATGACACCCATGGAGTCGAGAATCGGGAAGGCACCTACTACGTGCAGTGCCTGAAGAAGGGCGCCGGCGGCAAGAACTGAGCCTCCGGCTTGCCATCTCAGTCGAGATTCGTGGAGGTGAGTCGTGCATGAGGTTGGCGTTCATTCCGAGGTCGGCAAGCTGCGGACTGTCATGGTGTGCCGGCCAGGCCTCGCCCATCAGCGCCTGACACCGGGTAATTGCCGTGACCTTCTCTTCGACGACGTGATCTGGGTCCAGGAGGCGCAAAAGGACCACTACGATTTCGTGATGAAGATGAAAGAGCGCGGCATTGAGGTGCTGGAGCTCCATGACCTGCTCGCGGAGACCCTGAAAGACAAGGACGCTCGGAGCTTCATCCTCGATCGCCGGGTGACGCCCAATGCAGTGGGGCTGGGGACGGCGAAGGCCTTGAGGCCCTGGCTGGATGAGATGCCGGCCAACAAGCTCGCGGACCACCTGATCGGCGGGATTGCGATTCTGGATCTCGAGGACAGCCACCTCAAGCGCCTACTGGGCGAGGCGTTCAGCGGCCCCGAATTCCTACTGCCCCCCATACCCAACACCCTCTTCCAGCGGGATCCGTCATGCTGGATCTACCAGGGGGTCACCATCAATCCGATGTTCTGGCCGGCGCGACACCCGGAGACGCTCTTGCAGCGGGCCGTCTACAAGTTCCACCCCCTGTTCAACGGTGGCGATTTCACCATCTGGTGGGGGGATTCGGACGAGGCCTTCGAGAACGCATCGCTGGAAGGCGGCGACGTCATGCCAATTGGTAAGGGCGTCGTTCTGATCGGGATGGGCGAGCGCACGACCCGCCAGGCGGTCTTGCAAGTCGCCCAGTCGCTCTTCAAGCATCAAGCAGCGACGCGCGTGGTTCTCTGTCTCATGCCGAAGAGCCGCGCCGCGATGCATCTGGACACCGTGTTCACGTTCTGCGACCGCGATGTGGTCACGATCTTTCGTGAGGTAGTGGACCAGATCCGATGCTACACGGTCCATGAGACCGACGACCATGAGGGGTATGCGGTCAGACCGGAGAAGACGTCACTCCTCGAGGTGGTGAAAGACGCCCTAGGCCTTCAAAAGCTTCGGGTAGTGGAGACCGGGGGCAACGTCTACGAGGCCGAGCGCGAGCAGTGGGATGATGGCAACAACGTCGTCGCGTTGGAGCCCGGCGTTGTCGTGGCCTACGACCGCAACCGATACACCAATACGCTGCTCCGAAAGGCAGGCATCGAGGTCATCACCGTGCGGGGGGCCGAGCTTGGCCGCGGCCGCGGTGGCGGCCATTGCATGACCTGCCCCATATGGCGCGACCCGGCCTACTGATCACGGTGCGGTTTAATCGACCCAATTAGAGGCGACCCATGGGCTTCAATCTGCGTAATCGTTCCCTGCTGACGGTTCAGGACTATACCCAGCGGGAGTTTCGCTACCTGCTCGATCTCGCCCGTGACCTCAAGCGGGCAAAGTACGCCCGGACCGAGCAGAAGCACCTCGACGGGAAGGAGGTCTGTCTCATCTTCGAGAAGACGTCTACGCGCACCCGCTGCGCGTTCGAGGTGGCCTGCTTCGACCAGGGCGCACACGTCACTTATCTGGATCCGGCCGGTTCTCAGATCGGTCACAAGGAGTCGTTCAAGGACACGGCTCGCGTGCTCGGCCGCATGTTCGATGCTATCGAGTATCGCGGCGCGTCCCAGAAGGGCGTCGAGCAGCTCGCTGCGTACGCCGGCGTGCCGGTCTACAATGGCCTCACCGACGAGTATCACCCCACCCAGATGCTCGCCGACATCATGACCATGCGCGAGCACAGCGACAAGCCGATTTCTGACATCACGTTTGCCTATCTCGGCGACACCCGCTCCAATATGGGGCACTCGTTGATGATCGCGGGCGCGCTGATGGGGATGGACGTCCGGATCTGCGGACCCAAGAAGCTCTGGCCGGACAAGGAATATCAGAAGATCGGGCGCGACCTCGAGGCGAAGTACGGCGCGAAGCTGACCATCACCGACGACACCAAGGCAGCTGTCAAAGGCGTGGATTTCATCCATACCGATGTCTGGGTGTCCATGGGGGAGCCGAAGGAGGTCTGGAAAGAGCGGATCGACCTGCTCAAGCCCTACCAGGTAAACTCGGCGCTCATGAAGGCCAGCGGCAACTCGCAGGTGCGCTTCATGCACTGCCTGCCCGCCTTCCACGACACCGAGACGACCCTGGGCAAGCAGATCGCGGAGACCTACGGCCTCAAGAACGGCCTCGAGGTTACCGACGACGTGTTCGAGTCCGAGGCCAACCTCGCGTTCGAGCAGGCAGAGAATCGCATGCACACCATCAAGGCGCTGCTGGTGGCGACGCTGGGAGACTGACGCCATGCGGATCGTCGTTGCCCTCGGCGGCAATGCCCTGCTCAGACGCGGCGAGCCGATGACGGCGGAGGTGCAGCGCGCCAACGTCAAGGTCGCAGCGCAGTCGCTCGCGCCCGTCGCCAAGGGCAATCAGCTGGTCATCACCCACGGCAACGGGCCGCAGATCGGGCTGCTCGCCCTTCAGGACGCGGCCTACGATCCGGACGAGGACTTCCCGCTGGACGTGCTCGGGGCCCAGACGGAAGGCATGATCGGCTACATGATCGAGCAGGAACTCGGGAACCTGCTCCCCTTCGAGGTCCCGTTCGCGACGCTCCTGACTATGGTGGAGGTGGACGGCGCGGATCCCGCGTTCAAGAATCCGACCAAGTTCGTGGGACCCGTGTACGACAAGCAGGATGCCGATCGCATTGCGGGGGAGAAGAAGTGGGTGTTCAAGCAGGATGGCAACAAGTGGCGCCGAGTGGTGCCGTCCCCGCTGCCGCGACGCATCTTCGAGCACCGGCCGATCGAGTGGCTGCTCAATCAGGGCACGATTGTGATCTGCGCCGGTGGCGGCGGCATTCCGACCATGTATGCGCCTGGCGGAGGCCGTACCCTCGTCGGTGTAGAGGCCGTGATCGACAAGGACCTCTGCACTGAGCTGCTTGCTCGCGAGCTCGAGGCCGATCTGTTCGTAATGTTGACCGACGCGGACGCGGTATATGTCGATTGGGGCAAGCCCACGCAGCGCGCGATCCGGCGTGCGTCTCCAACAGCTCTTGCCGAAATGTCGTTCGCGGCGGGTTCGATGGGACCCAAAGTAGACGCGGCGTGCCGGTTCGTCAGGCAAACCGGAAAGGCCGCGGCGATCGGCGCGCTGGCGGACCTGGGTCGGATCATTGCGGGAGAGGCAGGCACCACGGTCGATCCCAAGGCGACCTCGAGCGAGTACCGGTGACGAGGAGACCGCTCCGGTGAGCGATCCGACCCGCAAGATGTCACTGTTGCAGGCCACCATGCTCGTGGCCGGCAACATGATTGGTACCGGCGTCTTCCTCCTCCCGGTGAACCTCGCCTCGGTAGGGGGCATCGCCGTCTTTGGTTGGCTGGTTGCCACCGCGGGAGCAGCAGCCCTGGGCCTGGTGTTCGCCAAGCTAGGGGAGCTGGATCCTCAGGAGGGGGGACCCTACGCCTACGCCCGCGATTTCCTGGGGCCCTATGTCGGGTTCCAGACCAACTACGTCTACTGGTTCGGCAACTGGATCGGGAATATCGCGATCGCGATAGCCGCGGTCGGTTACCTGGCGGAATTCATACCGCGGATCAGCACACCGCCGGCGAGCGTTTTCGCCACCGCGGGGGTGATCTGGCTTCTCACCTTCGCCAACATCCGCGGGCCGCGGGTCGTCGGTTGGCTGGAAACCTGGACCATGAGTCTGGCGCTGATTCCGATCCTGGGAATCGCGTTCTTGGGCTGGATCTGGTTCAACCCCGAAATTTTTCGCGGTGGCTGGAATGTCAGCGGCGGCTCCAACGCCCATGCCATTACCCGCGCCGCGTCGATCGCGCTCTGGGCCTACATGGGCATCGAGAGCGCCGCGGTCTCCGCGGGTGTCATTGAAAACCCGAAGCGCAACATTCCGCTGGCGACGCTCATTGGCCTTGGCCTTTCCGCCGTTGTCTACAT
>DATJGL010000062.1:0-4861 GCA_035495075.1 Gemmatimonadales bacterium | reverse complement strand
TTTCGGCTCGGTGCAGGGGCGCTGGCGCGACCAGGCGGTGACATCGCTGAGCTCGGTCGATCCCGCCACCCTTGCCCGGTTGGGCGTGAGCCCCGACTCAGTGGCTCGTTTCCTGTCGCTTGCGCAGGCCACCGGTGTTCCCACGAACCTTCCCGGCATTCCTCCAGACCGCGCCAACGACAACGCGACAGGATTGGTGCGACTCGATTGGAAGCCCTCCGACGCACAAACACTGACATTGCGGCTCGACGGTCACTGGATATCGCAGGACCCCACCCGCATCGGCTCGCTTTCGCTTCCGGTCACGGGCGGAACCACTTCAGGCCATGGCGGTGGGGTCCTGACATCGCTCACATCCTACTTCGGTGCCAACCTGATCAACGATCTGCGTGGCTACCTCTCGACCGATCATCGTGTAGGCGCAGGGTATCTCGTGCTTCCCCAGGGAAAGGTGCAAGTCGCCTCGGACGCCTCTGACACGACCCGTGGCGTTACGACCTTTACGTTCGGCGGTGGTGCCTCTTTTCCCCAAAGCAACGACAACACGGCGCTCGAGGTCTCGGAGGAAGTGTCGTGGCTCCCCGGCTCGGCGAGCCACCGGGTGAAGCTCGGCGGGCTCCTGAATGTTTCTCACTTCGAGCAGGTGCAAACCCCGAACGCCTTCGGCACCTTCACCTATCCATCGCTCGGGGCGCTGGAAGCGCAGCAGCCTTCTCAATACACCCGCACTCTTTCGCCCCTCGAGCAGGCGGGTACGGCCTGGAACACTGCACTCTACGTCGGCGACATCTGGCGAGGCAGAAGCGGACTTCAGGTGACCTACGGGCTTCGGCTGGAAAGCTCGAGCTTCGGTGGGGCGCCGCCCTACAACCCGGTGCTCGACACGGTGTTCGGGATCCGAACCGATCGGATTCCCAGCGAGGCCCGCCTCTCGCCTCGAGCTGGTTTCACCTGGACCGTCGGAGGCGGCGCCGGCGGAGGCGGGCGCCCCGGCTTCGGGGGTGGGGCGACGACCATTATTCGTGGCGGGTTTGGAGAGTTTCGCAGCCCGACGCCGACCAGTTTGTACAGTTCGGCTCTGGCTGCGCCGGGGCTCAGTACTGCCGAGAGCCGGCTGATCTGTATCGGCAGCGCGGTTCCGACACCGGATTGGGCCAGCTACCTCCAGGATCAGACGACGATTCCGACCGACTGCACCAACCAGGTGACGACCGTGGCGATCTCACCCAACCCCAACGCCACGGTCTTCGATCCCAGCTTCACCGCTCCGCGCGCCTGGCGTGGCTCGCTCGGTGTCCAGCACCGACTCTGGGGCACGCTGAGTGTCTCGCTCGACGCGAGCTACGCCCGAGGTGTGAGCCAGTACGGGTTCCGCGATCTCAACCTCACACCGACTCCCGGCTTCACCCTTCCAGCCGAGGGAAACAGACCGGTCTACGTGCCGGTGGGCGACGTGGTCCCGGCGACCGGCGCGGTAAGCTCGGTGAATTCGAGAGTTGATCCACAGTTCGGGCAGGTGATCTCCATTGGGTCGGATCTCGCTTCCGACACCCGCCAGGTCACGGTCGGCTTCAACGGCATCACCGGCCGGGGTGCAACCTTCCAACTGTCGTACACATATACGCGTGCGCAAGACCAGTCGTCGTTTTCCGGCGGCGGCGCATCGCAGGGGTTCGCTGCCGCGACGACCGCGGGAGACCCGAACCTGCGAGAATGGGCCACCAGCAGCTACGAACGGCGCCACTCCTTCCTCGGCACGGTGACGTTTCCGATCACCGGCTCGCTCGAGGTCACCAGCATCGGCCGGCTGAACTCGGGCATCCCGTTCACGCCGCTGGTCGGGTCGGACATCAACGGCGACGGGGCTCGCAACGATCGCGCATTCATTTTCAATCCCAACACGACTACCGACCCGGCTGTCGCGAGCAGTATGCGAGCGCTGCTTTTGTCAGCGCCGAGCAATGTACGCGATTGCCTTCAGCAGCAGCTCGGTACTGTGGCGGGACGCAACTCGTGCAACGGCCCCTGGCAGCCGTCGCTCGACTTCCAGGTCAACTGGCGGCCTAGCTGGTTCGGACTGGACCGACGGCTGACCGTGTCCCTGGTGACGGTCAACTTTCTGGGCGGCTTGGACAATCTGCTGCATGGCTCCGGTGATCTCCACGGGTGGGGCTCAGCTACCGCGCCGGACCCGGTGCTGCTCTACGTCCGCAACTTCGATCCGACGACGGAGCAGTTTGGCTACACGGTCAACGGGCGGTTCGGTTCCACGGTCGGCGCGAACTCCGGGATCATCACGCCCTTCCAGATCGGCTTTCAGGCGCACTTTACGATCGGCCCGGACCCCGTTCGCGACCGACTGAGATCCGCGTTCGGTTCCCGCGGGGGCGGTTTTCGAGGAGAGGGCGGTCCAGCTCTCGACGCGAATGAATTCGCAGAGCGGTTCGCTCGAGTGATGCCCAACCCGATTTCGCCAATTCTCGAGCGGCGCGACTCACTCCATCTCTCCGATGCGCAGGTGACCCGCTTGCAAGCGATCTCCGACTCGTTCGAGGCGCAGAACAAGGCGTTAGCCGACTCCGTTCGGGCGGAGATCGATCGGGCCGGGGATCGCCCGGACCCGGCAGTTCTGTTCGCCCGCATCAGGCCGAATCTCAATCGCGCGCGGGAGCATGGGCGCGAGGCCGTCGCGCGGGCTCGGGATGTGCTTACGCCTGAGCAATGGGCCCAGCTTCCTGACAGCCTTCGCTCTCCCGATAACCGGCGCCGCCGGGGCGACTGAGGCACGGCAAGGTCCGCTTGCCGATCCGCACAGGTCTCCTTTGCAATTGGCCAGAGGGTTGCGCTAGAATCGGGGGCCGCGCTAACGCGCGCCGCGGTTCCGACATTCTCCTGGAGCTTACCATGCGAAGGTACTTGACCGAGTTCATCGGCACGTTCTTTCTCGTGTTCACCATTGGGCTCACGGTGACAGCGGGCAGTCCGATGGCTCCCCTCGCCATCGGCTCATCGTTGATGATCATGGTCTATATGGGGGGCCACGTTTCGGGAGGTCATTACAACCCGGCGGTGTCGCTCGCGCTGCTGCTCCGTGGGAAGATGAGCTCGGTGGGGGAATTCGTCGGCTACGTGGTGAGCCAGGTTGCCGGGGCCATCGTGGCTGCGTTGACGACTTACGTCATCGTAGGTCAGACGCTGAAGGTGGCGCCGGCCGACTCCGCGTCCACCCTTGGGGCGCTGCTCGTGGAGATTCTGTTCACGTTCGCGCTCGCTCTGGTCGTGCTGAATGTGGCGGCGTCGGCCAAGACCCAGGGAAACTCGTTTTATGGCCTGGCAATCGGGTTCACCATCGTGGTCGGCGCATTTGCGGGAGGTCCCATCTCCGGGGGCGCGTTCAATCCGGCAGTGGGCACCGGCCCAATCCTGGTGGACGCCGTGGTCGGCGGCGGTTCGCTGTCGCATCTGTGGCTGTATCTGATAGGGCCGTTCCTGGGTGGTGCTTTGGCTGCGGGGGTGTTTGGAATACAAGAGGTAACTGCGTAAACAGTGACCGGTAAACTATGAACGGGGGCTCAGATGCGCGCCGAGCCCCGTTCATCGTTCACTGTTCACCGTTCACGCTTTTTACGGTCTGCGACCCTCGCCGGTCGTCAGGCATCTTCATCCAGTCGGCAGTTTGCCTCGGCCGCCAGGGCCGCTACAGTCTCGTAGGAGTTTGTGAATGTCGCCTGTCAACCGACACCGTCTCAATCTCACCGGTCTCATCACCGGCGCGTTCGTTGCCGGTCTCTTGCTCGCGGGAGTGCTGAATGTGCCCCGCCTGGGCAACGCCCAGCAGGTCGCGCAACAGGCCGCCCGGCCTGCCGCCAGCGCAACGAAGCCCTCGAACGACAACCCGGCCGCCGCCACGCTGTACGACCTGAGCGAGGCGTTCGCGTCGGTGGCGGAGCACGTGAAGCCGAGCGTCGTGTACGTCAAGTCCGAGCGCAGGCCGGACGCCGATGACGGCGAGAACGGTCCCCGCATGCAGCTTCCCCCGGGGTTCGAACGTTTCTTCCAGTTCGACCCCAACCAACGGAATCAACGGCAACGGCTGGAGCAGGCTTCGGGCTCGGGCTTCATCGTGTCTCGTGACGGTTATATCCTCACCAACGCTCACGTGGTGGACGGCGCCAAGCAGGTTACCGTACGCCTGCTGGACCGGCGCGAGTTCAAGGCCAAGGTCATCGGCACCGATCCCGCAACCGATGTCGCCGTACTCAAGATCGCGGCCGACAATCTGACGCCGGCTACGCTGGGGAACAGCGAAGCTACCAGGGTGGGTGAGTGGGTGCTCGCCGTCGGCAATCCCCTTGGCGACAATCTGACGTTCACGGTCACCCAGGGTATCGTGAGCGCCAAAGGGCGGGCGCTCAACCTGCCGAACCGAACCGATCGAAGCATCCAGGACTTCATCCAGACCGACGCGGCCATCAACCCCGGCAACTCCGGGGGACCGCTGGTCGGCGTGCGGGGTGAAGTCATTGGGGTGAACTCCGCCATTGCGAGCGAGACCGGGTTCTACTCGGGCTACGGCTTCGCGATCCCCATCAACCTGGCCCGCCGGGTGATGGACCAGCTGATCAAGAGCGGCCACGTGGACCGGGTCGCGCTCGGCATCCTGGTTCGGGACGCCACCGCCAACGACGCGCAATACGTCGGACTGCCGGAGATCCGCGGTGTGCTGGTGCAGGACTTCTCGCCGTCCGGCAATGCGGCCGAGCGCGCGGGCCTCGAGGCGGGTGACATCATCGTCTCGGTTGACGGGCAGCCGGTGCAGTACGTCGCCCAGCTGCAGCAAGCCATCGCATTCAGGAAGCCG
>DATJGL010000061.1:0-33802 GCA_035495075.1 Gemmatimonadales bacterium | reverse complement strand
ATTGCGAGGGATGGGCCGCCGCGTGCTCCACCACCATCCGCACCGCTCGCTCCCGCACTTCCGGTGAAAACCGTCCTGGTCTTGCCATGGCCCCATCCTCTCAAGGATTGGAGCCTCCGGGAAAGCCGGGGCGGTTCAATCTAACAGTTCGTGTGGCGGCAATGATCGCGTTGATGTTCAACCTATTCATGGTAGCCGTGGCGATCTTATCCATCGTGCTGACAATTCCTCGCCGGACGCAAGCGCACGGAGAACAGATCCGCTGACCAGTGACACACCCAGACCAGCGATGTCCGCTCACCGGCGTCTTGTTGACACCCTGAGTTGACCCATTGAGCCTAATAAGCTGCCGCGATACAGAGGCAATAGCAGACACTTGAATAGGACGCCTCCTCGTCGATGTCCCAGACGCAGACTCCGGCGCCGATCGCGGCCAAGCAGGCCCGTGAGCATGCGCCCGAGATTATCTTTATCGACGAGCTGGACGATCGGGCGGGCGCGGGGACAGATCGTGATCGTGGAGGCTCGAGCGAGCAAGAGCAAACACTCAATCAGATCCTGACCGAGATGGACGGCTTCTCCGGTCGCGGGGGCATCATTGTCCTGAGCCGCGACCAACCAGCCGGGGTTCTCGAGCGCTTCTACGGCCCGGACGTTTCGATCGGCGCCTGGTGGTGAACCTGCTGGACAAGATCGGACGCCAGCCAATCCTCAAGGTCCACATCCGCAATGTTACGCTCTCGAACGACGTGAACTTGGCAGACCTGCCGCCACCACGCCGGGTTTCCCTGAGGCCGACCTACGGAACCTAGGCAACGAGGCGGCGCTGCTGGCAGGCCGGCGCGGGCAGAATGAGGAGGACTTCCTCGACTCGTTGGAGAAGATCGTGCTCGGCGCGGAGCGCCCCATCCTTAGGGAGCACATTGCCTACCAGGAAGGCGGGCACACCATTTTCGGCTTGATGGTGCCGGGCGCGGGCCCTGTGAACCGCGTGACCATCGTGCCGCGTGGGCAGGCCTTCGGAACCTACCAGCGCCCTGACAAGGACCGCTACAACTATCCCGAGGCCTACCTGCGGGACGGATTGTCGGAGCGCCCGGAGACCGCACGGCCGAGGAGATCGCCTATGGCACCAAGACCACCGGGGCCGAGAGCGACATCGAGCAGGCCACGGACCCTTGGCCCGCGCTGGGGCATGAGTGAGCGGGTCGGGCTGCTTCAGCTTGCGCCACGGGAGGATCCATCTCTGGGCGGCTCGGGCGGGTATACCGCCGAAAAGTCCTTTGGCGAGGCAACTGCCGAAGCCATCGATGCCGAAGATCATCAATGAGATCCACCGAGGCTAAACGCCTCCTGAATGGACACCGCAAGCAGCTTGACAAACTCGCCGAAGCTCTGGTCTCACGAGAGACTCTCAACGAGAAAAAGACCCTCGAGGTCACGGGACTTCCGCCGGCTCCACCCCTCAACGACGCGATGCTGCCCCTTTCCGCCACCGAGAGCAGCAGCGCCGGCGCTCCGAAAGGCTAAACGGAAGCGGACGTCACCAGCGTTCTGAGTTAGTTTTCAAGACCAGCCAGAACAACGCCGGCGGCCGGGAAGAACTCCGGAACGGCCATGGTCATCGCGGGGGGCAGTCATGCAGACGGAACGCTACGGCGGGTCCGTTCTCCGGGTTGGCGAGCGAGAAGTACGACCTTGAAGGCATGCCGCTGACGATTGCCAGAGCGCGCGACCATAGGATGTGTGGCTGAGCACGCAGCCGTGGGAGTCGGGAGCACTTCGGCAAGCCCGGCGCCCCGGGCTCCCTCATCGGGAGGAGCGCCGGTATTAGCCTGCGGACCGGCATGCCCGCGCGCACGAGTCCCGCCAACTCCGCGACCATGACGTCCTCGGACGGTCTCATGCCGCGGCCTCCACCCGAAGCGCACCGCCGACCACGTCCACCCGCAATGCGGAGGCGGTGCGGAGCTTGCCGGCTCACGCTCGCGGACGTAGGTCAGATGCTATTCGCACCTTCCACGCGCCAAGCAGCCGATAGCGACTCAAGAGGACCCGCGCGGATGCGCCCGCGGACCTTAACTTGCTTGACGTTCTACGTATCAATCCATAGGCTAATTCGATCGATACGAATGATATCGATTGGCATTTACTATTGAGGCTGTTACATTCTCGATGCGGCTCGACGGCTGGCGGCGCCGAGTCGGCCCCCTCGCTCGCTTAGCCTCCTCATCTCGGGGCGCTCACGCGGACGATTCGGCAGCTGTGGGACCGCCGCTCACATGTGCTGGATGACGTCGCCGCGATCGGCAGGGAGACCCCTTGATGCCTCGTCCGTGCGGGCTGGTCGGCCGGGTGCTCCGCCTTCGCTGACCCCGCGTCCCTCATGCCCCGGATCCTCGTCGTGGACGATGACGACGGTGTGCGAGAGCTGATCGAGTTGGCGCTGGACGGCCTGGGCCACGCCGTCGAGAGTGCCGGCAATGGCCACACCGCCCTCGAGCAGCTCGCACGGCACGCCTATGACCTCGTCTTGTGTGACATGGACCTGCCGGATGTGGATGGGCGCGTCGTCTACCGTGCGATCCAGCGGCAGCCGCCGCCGCGCCCGGCCGTGGTGTTCATCACCGGGTACGCCGTTGCCGGAGCGTACGAGGAATTCCTCAGGACCACGCAGGCCACCGTGGTGGGCAAACCATTCGAGATCAACGTCCTGCGGCACACCGTCAGTCGGATGCTCGGCGGAGCGTGAACCCAGTGGGCTCCCGGCTCGTCCTTCCATTCGTGACCCCGATGGAGCCGACCCTCGTCCGGAAACCCTTCCATCACGAGGACTGGGTGTACGAAGAGAGATATGACGGTTGGCCGATGCTGGCCTACAAACATGGTCGCCAGGTCCGGGTCGTGAGCCGCCTCGGGCGGGACCATACGGACCGCTTCCCCGAGCTCGCAGCCGCCATCGCCGCGGTCGCGCCGCCGACGCTAATTCTGGATGGCGAGGTCGCCCGGTTTGACGAGACCCTGGTCTCTCGCAACGAGTGGCTCCGGCGGGGACTGCCGAACCGCCTGGCGACCTCCAGGCTCTACATGGCGTTCGACTGTCTGTACCTCGCCGGCCGCGATCTTCGGAAGCACCCGCTGCGGGGGCGGCGCAACTGGCTCGAGGACGTGCTCGAGGGCCAGCAACTTCTATTCCCGCACGTCGGCTGGCCTCAAACGGCCTCGCGGCCTGGGCCGAAGTCCTTGAGCGCGGCTACGAGGGTCTCGTGGCAAAGGACTCTGCCTGGGCCTACGTCGGCGGTCGCACGCTGGCGTGGCTGAAGGTGAAGCAGGCCAACTATCGGATTAAAGCGCGCGGCTGGGCGCCGAAGGAGAAATTGCAGTTTCCGCAGCGACCACCCACCTCCCTTCCGAGCGACTACCGTAGCCGGCGCCGTACTCTCCCGTGCCCAAGAGGCTCGGGTGCGAGAGATCCTCGGCAATGATTTGCCTGGGACCCTCCAGATGTATTTCGTCAGCATCTACCCGCCACCGCACAGGTCCCCGTCGCCCATCTCGTAGTCTCGCGGCCTTCATCCGCAATGTCCGGCCGCCCGTGGCTTGAAGCCCAGTACGGGGACGGCTGTGGTCCGGGCGGACCATGCGCCGGCAAGGCTTCTGGTTTCGGGTCGCCTGCGCCACGCGCTGCTGAGGGACAGAAGAGGGGAAGGAGTGGCCGTCGAGCTACTCCATCACACTGTGACAAGTGAAGAGCTGAAACCGATCTTGAGACTCAATACAACGATCTAACAGAACCTCCGCGCCCGCCAAACCCGGACCTGATCTATCCGAGGGACGGCTCATCATCACGCGCTCATTGTTCCGTCAGGACACTCTCCTCGGCAAGCTGAGTCGACCGAGGAGTGCTCCTCAACATGCTCACAGCGTGGCCGATGATCTGCGCAGGATCGAACAAGACGAACGAGGAGAACTTGCGCCGTATCACTAAGACCACCTCCAGACTTCTTGGCGTGACCCTGCTCGCCCCAGCCTCCTGAACATTTTCCGGCCAAACCATCAGAGCGCCCCGCCGTGGCAGCAGATCATGTAAAAGCCACATCTACTTGCGCGCCTCAAAATCGATGCCTATCCTTCAGGCCTACCGACCGACTGCCAGCCGCGGCGCCGGCGCTTTCGACCTGCCACCGCGGCTCGCACAGGGGCACGATCCATGGCCACATCAAAAGACGGGCGCCCGGGTGGATCCACCAGCGGCGCCGGCGCCCCCGCATCGAGCGATCGCCACTCGCTGACGGTCGGCCCCGACGGCCCGCTGCTGCTCCACGACGTGCATTTTCTCGAGCAAATGGCGCACTTCAACCGCGAGAAGGTGCCGGAGCGTCAGCCGCACGCCAAGGGAGCGGGCGCGTTCGGTATCTTCGAGACCAGCGAGGACGTCTCGGCCTTTACGAGGGCCGCGCTGTTTCGGAAGGGCGCGGTCACCGACATGCTCGCGCGCTTCTCCACCGTCGCGGGTGAAGCGGGCAGCCCTGACACCTGGCGCGACGTGCGCGGCTTCTCGCTGAAGTTCTATACCGAGGAGGGCAACTACGACCTCGTCGGCAACAACACGCCGATCTTCTTCGTCCGCGACCCGATGAAGTTCCCGCATTTCATCCGCAGCCAGAAGCGGCTCCCCGACTCGGGCCTGCGCTCCAACCACATGCAATGGGACTTCTGGACCAGCAACCCAGAGTCGGCCCACCAGGTGACCTACCTCATGGGCGAGCGCGGTCTGCCTCGCTCGTGGCGGCACATGAACCGCTACGGCTCGCACACGTTCATGTGGATAAACGCCCGGGGCGAGAGATTCTGGGTGAAGTACCACTTCCACACCAACTAGGGGATGCGCTTCTTCACCAACGCCGAAGCCGCGGAGATGGCGGGCCGGGACGCGGACTTCCATCGCCGCGACCTCTTCGAGGCGCTCGCGCGTGGCGACTGTCCGAGCTGGACGCTGTCCGTTCAGGTGATGCCCTATGCGGACGCGAAGACCTATCGCTTCAACCCCTTCGACCTCACCAAGACCTGGCCCCACGCGGACTACCCGCTGATTCGGGTCGGCACCCTGACGCTCAACCGTAACCCGGAGAACTTCTTCGCGCAGATCGAGCAGGCCGCCTTCTCGCCCGGCAATACCGTGCCCGGGATAGGGCTGTCGCCCGACAAGATGCTGCTGGGCCGCGCCTTCGCGTACAACGACGCGCAGCGCAACCGCATCGGGACCAACTTCCACCAGCTTCCAGTCAACCGCCCCAAGGTGCCGGTGAACAGCTATCTGGTCGATGGTCAGATGACCTACGACCACCGCGGCAGCGCGCCGGTCTACGCGCCGAACAGCGGGGGCCGCTCCTGGTCGGACGAGACCGGTCCGGTGGCGGACGGGTGGGAAAGCGACGGAGAGATGGTGCGCCACGCCTATACGCTTCACACCGAGGACGACGATTTCGGGCAAGCGGGCACGCTGGTGCGCAAAGTCTTCACCGACGGGCAACGAGGCCGCTTCGTCGAGCAGGTGGCGGGCAGCCTGCTCGGAGGTGTGGAGAATCCCGTGCTCGAGCGCGCGTTCCAGTACTGGAGGAACGTCGATGCGATGGTGGGTAAACGGATCGAAGAAAAGGTTCGAAGCGGCACCGCCCCGCAACCGGCCGAGGGAATGGGCGAGCGCTGAGCAGAGCGCCCGACAGTTCACCCCGCACCGTGACCGCAATGGAGATCGAGCATGCATGCCCGGACGCTCTCGGCGCTTCTCGCCCATGTCGTCCCCCTGGCCGTTCTCGCCTCGCTCGCTTGCGCGCAAACCGCGGACGTCCGTACCGGAGCCGCCGCATTCGATGACTGGAAGACCGACACCCCCGGCGCCCGCCGCCTCATCCGGCCCTCCGACTTGCCGGCGCCGAGGCCCACGGACCCGGAAGGGTCGATCGGCGGCAACGCGAAGCTGATCGACACGCCGCCGGGCGCGCTGCCGAGAGTACCGGAGGGCTTCGCGGTGCAGGTCTTCGCCACCGGCTTCAAGCAGCCGCGCACCCTGCGCATCGCCCCGAACGGCGACATCTTCCTGTCGGAGAGCGGCAGCGGCCGCGTGCTGCTGTTCCGCGGCGACGGCGCGTCCGGCGCGCCGGCAAAGGCCGAGGTCTTCGCGGAGAACCTGGACCGGCCCTACGGCATCGTCTTCCAGCCGCCCACCGATCCACAGTACGTGTACGTGGCGGCGGCGAACCAGGTGGTCCGCTATCCGTATCGCAGCGGGGCCCCCCGCGCCGGCGGCCCCGCCGAGGTGGTCATCGCCAATATTCCGACGAAGCGGCACTGGACCCGCGACCTCGCGATCTCCCGGGATGGCACGCGCCTCTTCCTCGCGGTGGGATCGGGGTCGAATCTCGCGGGCGACATGACGACCCAGCTGACGCGCGAGAAGATCCGGCGGCACGAGAAGACCCACGGCCTCGGCGCCACCTGGGGTGAAGAAGAAAACCGGGCGGTGGTGCGCGTCTTCGATCCAGAGGGTAACCGGGTGCGCAACTACGCCACCGGGCTACGCAACTGCTCGGGCCTGGCCATGCAGCCCGGCACCGATAACCTCTGGTGCGTGGTCAACGAGCGGGACCACCTCGGTCCCGACCTCGTGCCCGACTTTATGACACGCCTGCAGGACGGCGCGTTCTACGGCTGGCCCTGGTACTACGTCGGCGACCGAGAGGATCCCGCCTTGAAAGGGCGGCGCCCTGACCTCAAGGGGCATGTACGCGTGCCCGAAGTGCTCATCCAGGCCCACTCCTCCGCGCTCAGCCTAGCGTTCTACGACCACGACGCCTTCCCGACCGAATACCGTGGCGACGCCTTCGTCGCGCTGCACGGCTCTCACAGCCGACCGCAGAGGACCGGCTACAAGGTGATCCGGGTGCGCATGAAGGATGGCCAGCCGACCGGTGAGTACGAGGACTTCATGACCGGATTCGTGGTCGACAACAACAGCGTCTGGGGTCGGCCGGCCGGCGTGGCGATCACGCGAGACGGCGCGCTGCTCGTCAGCGACGACGCCAACGGCACGATCTTCAGGGTAACCCGTCAGTGAACAACTTCCCAGACCCGGCCACTGATACGAAGCGAGGTGGAGTATGAGTCGGGACCGCCACGACACGTCCGGCCTTACCGATCTCCTCCCGGAACTCGAGGCTTTGTACAAGGACATCCACGCACATCCGGAGCTCTCGATGCAGGAGACGCGCACCGCCGGGCTCGCCGCGGAACGACTCCGCGCCGCGGGCTACGACGTCTCCACCGGCGTCGGGAAGACCGGCGTCGTGGGACTTCTCCGTAACGGCGACGGCCCGACCGTGATGCTGCGCGCGGACATGGATGCGCTCCCCGTGCACGAAGACACCGGGCTGCCGTACGCCAGTACCCTCACGTCGACCGATCGTGACGGCCACCCCGTGCCCGTGATGCACGCGTGCGGCCACGACATGCACGTGGCCTGCCTGGTGGGAGCGACCACACTGCTCGCCGGGGCGCGCGAGACTTGGCGAGGGACCGTGATGGCGGTCTTCCAACCCGCGGAAGAGACGGCCGAAGGCGCGCAGGCCATGGTCGGCGACACACTCTTCCGGAGCATGCCCAGACCGGACGTGGTGCTCGGCCAGCACGTCATGGTCGGTCCGGCGGGAACACTCGGCGGCCGCACCGGTGTGATCACATCGGCGGCCGACAGCCTCCAGATCCGCATGTTCGGGCGCGGCGCCCACGGCTCCATGCCTCAGGCCAGCATCGATCCGGTCGTCATGGCGGCGTCGACGGTGCTCCGGCTGCAGACGGTCGTCTCGCGCGAGGTGGCGCCGACCGATGCGGCGGTCGTGACCGTCGGGTCCCTGCAGGCCGGCACGAAGGAGAACGTGATCCCCGACGAGGCCCTCATCAAGCTGAACGTCCGCACCTTCGATCAGGGCGTGCGGGCGCGGGTCCTCGCCGCGATCACCCGGATCGTCCAGGCCGAGGCCGAGGCGTCCGGGGCCCCCCGGCCGCCGGAGATCACCCCCCTCGACCGCTACCCCATGGTGACCAATGATGCGGGCGCGACGGAGCGCGTGGTGGACGCCTTCCGTCGCCACTTCGCCCCCGACCGCGTGGTGGAGGCACCGCCCACGTCGGCCAGCGAGGATTTCGGCTCGTTCGGCACGCACTGGGGCGCGCCGTCCGTCTTCTGGTTCATCGGCGGCACCGACCGTGCCGTGTACGAACACGCGCAGGCGGCCGGGCGCGTGGCCGAGATCCCCACGAATCACAATCCCCGGTTCGCCCCGGTGATCCACCCGACGCTGGAGACCGGCGTGGAGGCGCTGCTGGTCGGCACGCGCGCCTGGCTCTCCCGGACCGCGCCGTAAAACCACCATGAAGACCCTCGTGCTGGCGCTGGACCTCGCCGGCACGTTCGTGTTCGCGCTGAGTGGGGCGATGCTCGCGGTCAAGCACCGCCTCGATGTCTTCGGGATCCTCGTCCTCTCCCTCGCCGCCGCGACCTTCGGAGGAATCGGACGCGACCTGCTGATCGGATCGGTGCCCCCCGCGGCACTGGCTGACTGGCGTTATGTCGCCGTCTCGCTCCTGGCTGGCACCGCCGTGTTTTTCTGGCACTCGCCGACCACGCGAGTCCAGAGCCTAATGCTCGTCCTCGACGGTGCCGGCTTGGCTCTCTTCGCGGTCTCGGGCGCGCTGAAAACGCTCGCATTCGGGCTTGCGCCGATCGCCGCGATCATCCTGGGCGTGCTCACCGGCGTGGGCGGCGGCATCGCCCGCGACGTCCTCGTGGCCGAGATTCCGACCGTATTGCGGGCCGAGCTCTATGCCGTCGCCGCGCTCGCGGGCGCCTCGGTCGTGGTCATCGGCGCCCAACTGGGCCTGCCCTCGATCCCCGTCGCGGCGGCCGGCATGGCATTGTGCTTTGGCCTTCGCTTCATGGCGATTCGCCGCGGTTGGCACCTGCCCCGCGCGTGGCACTCCGGCCGGGCGCGAAGCGAGGCGGAGCGCGGCGCCCCGGCGCCCCGAAAGCCAGACACCATGAACCTTTTCGAGTAGGCAATGCTGGCGCGCATCGTTCTCGCCGTGCTCGCTTTGAGTGCCGGCTGCCGAACAGGGACGCCGGGTGCCCAACTCATCACACTATCCCCGGCCACCATGTCGCGCGTGGGCACCGTCAATGAGCGCTACCAGTCCTACAACATCGAGATGCTGGAGGTTACGGGAGGCAAGTTCTGGAAGCCGTACGGCCCGAGCGTCGCCGACGTGCTCATGAAACCGCCCGCGCCGACGCCAGGCCGTGGCGATGTACCAGCTGGGATGGATCCTGGGCTGTACGAGTATCGGCCGCCCATCGATTTGACCAACGCGCGGCTCCGCACGCTGGCGGCCGCCCTCGCTCCCGCTTACGTGCGCGTCAGCGGCACGTGGGCCAACAACACCTACTTCGCCGAGACAGATCCGCCCCCGCCCGCCCCGCCGCCTGGCTTCAATGGCGTCCTCACCTCGAAGCAATGGAGAGGCGTCGTCGACTTCGCGAACGCCGTCGACGCCCAGATCGTCACCTCATTCGCCATCAGCATGGGAACCCGTGACAAAACGGGCGTCTGGAGCCCGGAGCAGGCGCGACGCTTCGTTGCATACACGCGATCGCTGGGCGGACGCATCGCCGCGGCGGAATTCATGAACGAACCGAACCTGGCGGCGATGGGCGGGGCACCACCTGACTACGACCCTGCCGCGTATGGGCGAGACTTCAAGCTGTTCCGAGCGTTTGCAGAGGCCGCCGCACCGGACATGCTCATCCTCGGCCCCGGATCGGTCGGCGAGAGCACCGGAGACTGGGCGCTCTCGTACGGCGGTGCGCCCGTCCTGAGGACACGCGATCTTCTCATCGCGTCCGGGTTAGGGGTCGACGCCTTCTCTTACCATCACTATGGCGCCGTCTCCCGGCGATGTGCCGCGATGGGCAACCAGACCACCGCGGACCAGGCACTCTCGGAGCAGTGGCTCCGGCGCACCGACGAGACGCTCGCGTTCTATCGTCGTCTTCGGGACGAGCTCGAGCCGGGAGCACCCTTCTGGCTCACTGAGACCGCCGACGCCGCGTGTGGCGGCAACCCGTGGGGCCGCACCTTTCTCGACAGCTTTCGCTATCTCGACCAGCTCGGGCGCCTCGCCCTCCAGGAGGTGAAGGTCGTCGCGCACAATACCCTCGTGGCCAGTGACTACGGCCTTCTGGACGACCGGACACTGATGCCGAAGCCGAACTACTGGGCCGCGCTGCTGTGGCGACGGCTCATGGGAGCGACGGTCCTCGATTCCGCCGTCACCATCCGGGGCGGCCTGCACCTCTACGCGCATTGCCTACGCGACACGCCCGGGGGTGTCGCGCTCCTCGCGCTCAATACGGCCACCGCCGCGCACACCTTGAGCGTTCCTCTCTACGCAGAGATCTATACCCTGAGCGCTGACACGCTGAATAGTGGCGAGGTGCGATTGAACGGTAGAGTTCTCGCGCTCGGCCGGAACGACGATTTGCCGATCGTGGCAGGTGTATCGACTCCGGTCGGCCGCGTGACTCTCGCACCGAGAACCATCACCTTCATTGCCCTGCCGGGCGCTGCAAACAGCGCCTGCCGCGAGCCCCGACGCGGATGAACAAGATCCGCATTGAAACCATCGCGAGGACTGCACTGCCCAACTTGCGAGCGGGATGGCGGTGTTAGTGGCTCCCAGAACCGGCGCCAAGGTGCGAACAGGCACGTCCCCGCCGGCCGCCTACGTGAACCGCCCGGCGCCGGCCTGGTTCACGGACGCGGTCGAACGACTCCTGCCCCCTGCTGTGAACCCCCCTACGCAACTGTCAGTGCGGGCCCACCATCCCCGCCCGGAGGTACCACCATGGCACGGACGACGACCGCCCGAGACTCAAACGATCGGCCCCACGAGTTCGCCGCCGACCTGTTGGCTAAAGTCTGGTGGGCCCTTGCATTGCGCGGCGTGGCCGGCATCCTCTTCGGGATCCTGGCTTTTGTTATGCCGGCGCTCACGCTCGCGGTGCTGGTGCTGCTGTTCGGCGCTTATGCCCTTGTCGACGGAATTTTCAACGTGGTCGCCTCGCTCAGCGGGCGCAGCGGCGCGCGCCCTTGGTGGGCGCTGCTTCTGGCCGGCCTCGTTGGCATCGGCGCCGGCCTCTTGACCTTCTTCATGCCGGGCCTCACCGCGCTGGCCCTCGCGTACCTCATCGGAGTCTGGGCCATCATCATCGGTGTGCTAGAGATCATCTCCGCCGTCCGCCTGCGCAAGGTGATCACGAACGAATGGTGGCTGGGCCTGAGTGGCGTTCTCGCGATCGTTTTCGGCGTCCTGCTAACGTTGGCGCCGGGCCCGGGCGCTCTCGCCATGGTGATCTGGATCGGCGCCTACGCTTTCGTCTATGGTGTCTTCCTCGTCCTGCTGGGTCTCCGGCTCCGGCGACGCCTACGGCGAGCGTAAGCTGCGCATCATCGACGGCATCCTGGCCACCGGGCGCCGGGATGGCCGGCCCGCGGGGTCTTCCCCCGTCAGCCTTCCCTCGAAAGGCGGGCATCATGCACGCGCGTTTGCCCCCCGTCCCATCAAGTTGACGAAATGGGCGCCGCACGTCCAGAGCACGTTGGCCACGACGGCCGGCAAAGCTTCTGCTCACTGGCATCTAGAATCTCGCTAGCGCGCTAGGCTGCGTCACTACATTGCGAGGGCACCATCGGCTGTACTCGCCCGCCCTCTGATTTCAGCGCCCCCCGGCCCGAACCGACGCCAAGCGGTCCTCTGTCCCGAAGAGGCAAAAACCGCGCGACGAGCTCACAGCAGTGGAGAGATCAGCCGGGCTCCCGAATCCCGCAACCGAACGAGCAATCACGCCGCCGATAGGCGGCCGGGTCGAACTCCGTGCAATACGCGAGATCCCGATCGAAGTCAGCCTCGAGCTCTTTAGCGACCCGCTCGCTGTAGACTACCGCATTGAGCTCGTAGTTGATGCTGAAGCTCCGGACGTCGATGTTCGCCGATCCGATCGAGCAGATCTCAGAGTCGATGCTGATGGTCTTGGCATGCAGATACCCCTTCTGGTAGAGGAACACTCGCACACCAGCCGCCACAATGTCGGCCATGAACGTGTTCCCGGCCCAGTCCGGCAGCCGGTTGCCCGATGGCCGGGCGCTAACCATAACCTGGACATTGACGCCGCCCAGCGCCGCGGTGGCCACCGCCTCTGCGAGCGTGGCATCCGGAATGAAGAACGGCGATTGCAGTCGGACGTGCCGCTGCGCAGACACCACCATCCCAGCATAGAGCTGCCTGATGGCTGCCCACTCGGCATCGGGCCCCGATATCAGAATCTGCACCGGCACGTCCCCGTCGACGCCCCTGATTGCCTCCATCGGGACATATTTCGGCGCAAACAGGTTTTCCCGGACCGCGTTGTACCAGTCGACCGCGAAGACCGCCTGCAACATCGCAACGGCCTCCCCGGTGAACCGGACCTGGGTGTCGCCCAAGAGGTGAAACCCTCGCCGCCATCCAGCTGCTCCTGGCCGATGTTCATGCCTCCGGTGTACCCGACGACGCCATCGACCACTGTTATTTTCCGATGATTTCGGTAGCTGATCGTGTGCAGCAGATGAGGCGGAGAAGTGGGCGCCATTCGGACCGCCCGCGGCGTTCATCTCGCGCACGTACCTCCGGCCTACATGCGCCTGCGATCCGATCGGGTCGTAGAGCAACCGGACCTCGACGCCCGCCCGCGCGCGCTCGATCAGGATCTGGCGCAAGAGCTCGGTGAACGGATCGACGGCCCAGATGAAGTACTGCAAATGGATCGACTGCCTTGCCGCCTTCAGGTTCTCGATCAAACTGGCGTAGAACTGCTCGGCGTTCTGCTGGATCTCGACCCGGTTGCGTCCGGTAAGTGCGGAGCGTGAGTTCCGTCGGACGAGCATCATCAGCCGTCGGCGGATCGCGCTGTCGTGCGCAAGTGTTTCCAGCGCCTCATCCTGACGACTCAGGACCGGCGATAGCACCGGAACTGCCGCCGGCCGCAGATCGTGCAATAACAGCTTGCTTCTCCGACTGAACGCCTTGCCGTCTCGGCCGAATAGGACATACACGAGTAGGCCAATGCCTGGCGCGAACACGAACGTGAGCATCCACGCCAGCGTCGATTGCGGCCGCTGTTCTCCGAGATGAGGAACAGCGCAGCGAGGAGCCCGTAGGCCGCGAGCGCGGTCGTCAACGCAGTCCCGATGTACTCCATCACTTTGGCGCGGCCGTTGCGAGAATAAGGAAATCTTGATTCCGGCTAACCCTGGCCGTCATCAGTATTGACCTGCGTCGCGGCCGGCTGCCTAACAGCTGGCGGCTGGGACGTCGGCCTCAAGCGCGCCCGGTCCTTTCTCATCGGCCGGACAGACGTGCACCACCGCCGCGATGACTGCGGCTTCCTCGGCGGTGAAGACGAATACGCCTCGCGCAGGCGCGCGGCTGCCACGGCGCCCGCTCACGTCCCCGCCGCGACGACCACCTCCCGATCGCCTTCTCGGCGCCTCTGAAGAAGGCGTGACATCCTTTCCATGTCACCCTCCAGGAGCGCCCGCCCGAGCTGCTGGTCGCGACATGGCGTGGATCTTCGACGGCTTCGAGGCGCGTGTCAACAATCTGGGCGGACGCTGCTGGCGTCAGCAGACTGGCTATGCCCCGCATTCACACCTCGCTGGGTCGCGTGGATCTCGGCTGCGCCCGTTTTCCGGAGCCTTCCGCGCCTCGTCGGCGGCGGATCAGCCGCGCTGGACTGGCGGCGCAGCTTATGCCGGCTTCGCGAGCGAGATCACGTCACTGAGGCCTCGGAACGCCACCGGGCCGTGCAGCATGAGAACCCTGATCCGAAGCTGCGTAAGATGCGGCGACTACCTCGTCAACCTGGAAGACGCGGTGGTCGAAGTCAAGGGAGCGGACGACAACCTGACGCTTCCCAACCGGTGAGCCTCATGGCCGCCCTTGCCGTGACAGGCGACTTCTGGCCTCGCCAATCGCCCTCTCCTGAGCCCCCTGCAGGCATGGTCGCCTGAGCTAGGTACCCACACCGACGCGGGCATCAATGACAAGCTCGGACGCCCCGCAGCTCCCACCCCCGACAAGGTCCTCGCCGAACTTCGAAAAACACGACGCAAGGCCCTGCAGACGAACCTCACCCACGAGGGACGAGACCAAGTTGCGGTCTGCCCCTTCACTCCCTCGCGTACGACGGCTGTTCTTCACGCGCGGCCGCCGGGCGGCGGCCGTCCCGCCCGATTCGACCTCCGTTCAGCACTCCAGCAGGAACTCGCTGCGGGTCGCCAGAAGCAATGCATTCATGTATTGTTGCGTGGTACGGTCCGGCGCCGCCATCCAACGCCGTTTGGTGCGTCGCTTTCCCGGTGGAACGCGGGGGCCGCGCTCGTCTTCTCCACGCGCGTGAGGCCTATGCTGATGGCTCGAACGCGGCCCATCACATCCACTGGCGTTGCGAAAACTGTATTTCGCGGGGAGACGCCCGATTGAGCACGAGGTCCACTCTCAACCTCAACCCTTCACCGCCATCGATGATCTGGATAGCAGGGGGTCGGTTCTTGATGGGCTCAAATCTTTTTTACCCGGAAGAACAGCCGGTCCATTACTCGTCGGTCGAGGGTTTCTGGATTGACCGGTGTCCTGTCACCACTGCAGAATTCCGGCAGTTCGTCGAGGCTACCAGCTACATCACGGTCGCCGAACGTCCGCTCGATCCGACTGCGTATCCCGGTGCCGATCCTGCGTCGGTCGTCCCTGGCTCCCTCGTATTCCGGCGGCCGCCTCGGCCAGTGCCGCTACACGACTTCCGCCTCTGGTGGAAATACGTGCCCGGCGCATCGTGGCGACAGCCCGACGGGCCTGACAGCACGATCGACGGACGCGAGCAGCATCCTGTGACGCATGTCGCGTACGAGGACGCCCTCGCATATGCTCGTTGGGGTGGCAAGGACCTCCCGACCGAATCTGAATGGGAGTTCGCCGCCCGCGGAGGACTCGAGGGGGCCGACTACGTGTGGGGTGACGAGTTCGCCCCGGACGGGCGCCATCGTGCCAACACATGGCAGGGCCGATTCCCCTGGGAAAACCTGTTGCTCGACGGGTTCGAGGGCACATCTCCCGTCGACGTGTTCCCCCCGAACGGGTACGGACTACATGATATGGCGGGCAACGTGTGGGAGTGGACCAGCGACGTGTTCACGCCACGGCACGCGCGCGGGCGCGTGAAGCCCTGCTGCACGCCCGGCTCTCCGCACGTCCCGCCCAGCCACCGCACCGACGCGTCCACCAGCGCGCAAGCGCTCGCTGCCCGCCGAGTGATCAAGGGCGGGTCCTACCTCTGCGCACCGAACTATTGCCTGCGATATCGTCCAGCGGCGCGGCAAGGGGAGACTGTCGACACGTCAACCTGCCATCTGGGTTTCCGCTGCGTGCTCCGCACCGACGGCGCGCTGAGTCTGCGAGGCGAGCGAGCGGACGCCGCCCGTCCATGGGGCCGGACATCCCATGTCTGACGTGCCCAAGGAGCTCTCGGATCTGTCTGTCCAGTTCTTCGCCATTGCTAGCATGGGAGCGATCGGTCTCCGCTACACTCTCGGAGAGATCCTCCGTCCGCTCCATCGTGTCTCCGCCGTCGTCATGGCGCTTGCAGCGAACTTCGTGGCCGTTCCGCTCCTCGCCTTCGTCATTCTGCAAGTCATCGACCTTGATCGGGCGTACGCCATCGGTCTGGCTCTCGTGGCCGCGGCGGCTGGGGCGCCCATGATCATCACATTGACGCGACTATCCGGCGGGGATGTAGCGTTCAGCGCCGGACTGCTAGTGCTGCTGATCGTGGTCTCCATCGCCTATATGCCCCTCGTCGTTCCACGGCTCGCACCGGACGCCGAGGTCAGAGCGTGGGCGATCGCCGCTCCGCTCGTCCGCACCATGCTACTGCCGTTGGCGGCCGGACTACTGGTGAAGCGGCTCGGTTTCAGCACCGGCGCGATTCTGTCGCTCTTGCGTGTGGTTACGAATGCGTCGCTCGTCACGCTAGTGGTACTGACGGGCGCGCTCAATCTTCCGGTCGTGGTCGGCGTCGTCGGAACAGGCGCTCGCGTCCCTGCTGTTCATCGCGGGCGCCTTCACCATCGGATGGATCCTCGGCGGTGTATTCGGCGACCACCTCCGCGATGAGATGGCGCTCGGCACGTCACAGCGCAACTTCGCGGCTGCCCTCGTCGTTGCGACGCAGAGCTTCCAGGCACCGGGTGTCGTGGTCATGGCCGTGGTCGTGTCGCTCGCGACCATGGCGGTCCTGTTCCCGACTGCGAAGCTGCTCAACCGCCGCGCTCACCGGGGCCCAACGGTGGCGTGAACGAGACACCCGGGTCGCGTGCGCACGTTCGAATGAGGAGACCAAGCATGCCGTCGGATATCCCACGTCACGTGCTTCCGATTCCAGATCGACCCTACGCAGGACCCACCATGTACGACGCCCGAGATCCCGGTGCCAGGTACGATCCAATCGAGCCTTTGCGCCCGCCGGCCGGGGCTCCCAACATCCTGCTCATCCTGCTGGACGATGCCGGCTTTGGCTCGAACAGCGCGTTCGGTGGTCCCTGCCGGACGCCGACGTTCGAGCGGCTGGCTGCCGGCGGCCTCCGCTATCTCCGGTTCCACACGACGGCGATGTGCTCGCCCACCCGCCAGGCACTGCTGACCGGGCGCAACCACCATCAAGTGGGAATGGGAGCCGTGGCGGACATGGCATCCGCCGCGCCGGGGTACACGTCCCGGCGACCGAACACGGCCGCCACGACAGCGGAGATGTTGCGGCTCAATGGTTACTCGACGGCGCAGTTTGGGAAATGTCACGAGGTGCCAACGTGGGAGTGGAGCCCGATGGGACCGTTCGACCGGTGGCCGACGGGCAGCGGATTTGAATACTTCTACGGTTTCCTCGGTGGCGAGACGAACCAGTTCTATCCGAGTCTGATAGAGGGCACGACCCCGGTGACGCCTGACCGGACGCCCGCAGAGGGATACCATCTCACCGAGGATCTCGCCGAGAAAGCAGGACGGTGGCTAGGGCGGCAGCGCGCGCTCATGCCGGACAAGCCGTTCTTTCTCTACTTCGCGCCCGGTGCGACTCACGCACCGATCCACGTGCCGGCCGGCTGGCGCGATCGCTATCGCGGGGCATTCGACCAGGGGTGGGACAGGTTGCGCGAGGAGACGTCGGCGCGGCAGAAGCGTCTCGGCATCATCCCACCCGACTGCGAGCTCACCGCCCGTCCTGATGGTATTCCGGCCTGGAGTGACATTCCCGACGATATGAAGCCGGTGCTCACCAGACAGATGGAGCTCTATGCCGCGTTCCTAGAGCACACCGACCATTGGATAGGTGAGGTGATCACCACCATCGAGCGGCTCGGATCCCTCGACGACACGCTGATCTTCGTCATTACCGGCGACAACGGCGCGTCGGGTGAGGGTACGCTCAACGGTACCTGGAACGAGTCGCTGACCATGACCGGTATGGATCACGTCGAGACCCCAGAGTTTCTCCGTGAGCGTCTCGCATCATTTGGAACGCCAGAATCGTACCCGCAGTACTCCCTTGGCTGGGGCCATGCGATGAACACGCCGTATCAGTGGACCAAGCGCATTGCGTCGCACTGGGGCGGCACACGGAACGGCTTGATCGTCCACTGGCCTCGTCGAATCAAGGCCCGAGGCGAGATGCGCCATCAGTTCCACCACGTCATCGACGTCGCGCCGACCTTGCTCGCGGTCGCCGGCCTGCCTCAACCCCTGCTCGTCAACGGCGTTACCCAGCAGCCGATCGAAGGAGTGAGCATGGTGTACAGCTTCGACGAGCCAGACGCGCCGGACCGACACGAGACGCAGTACTTCGAAATACTAGGCAATCGCGGCATCTACCACAAGGGATGGACAGCCGTCGCCGCCCATAACCCTCCGGGCGCGGGATGGCCGCACCGGTCGCTCACTGATGCCGTCTGGGAACTCTACGACACGAGAACCGACTGGTCGCAAGCGCGCAATCTGGCGCACCAGCACCCCGACAAGCTGCGGGAGCTTCAACGGCTCTTCCTGATCGAGGCGGCCAGGCACAACGTGTTGCCGCTCGAGGATCGCGTGGCTGATCTGGCCAACCCTGATACGGCCGGCCGGCCGGTACTCGCTCGAGCCTGTCGGCAGCGGCTGTATCGCGGGGTCGGCCGGCTCAATGCCTTCTCTGTCATCAACATAAAGAACAAGTCCCACCGGGTGGCCGCCGAAATCCATGTGCCCCCAGGCGGCAGCGAGGGTGTCATCGTCGCGCAGGGCGGCTTTCCCGGGGGATGGTCACTGTACGTGAAGGACAGTCGTCCGAAGTACTGTTACAACTTCTACGGCGTCGATCTCTTTCACATCGAGAGCACCGAACGTGTGCCGCCGGGAACGCACAACGTGCGCATGGAGTTCCAGTACGACGGCAGTGGCCCGGCGAAGGGCGGAACCGTGACGCTGTTCATCGACGATCAGCCCGTAGGCGAGGGACGGGTGGAGCGAACTCAGCCGCTCCCCTTCGCGAGCGACGAGCCGCTCGAGATCGCCACCGACACCGGCTCCCCGGTGACGCGCGACTATTCCGTTCGCCGCTTCACTGGCGACGTCCACTGGGTGGACATCGAGATCCCTGAGGACGCGCCTGATTTTGATGACCAGATACCGGCCGAGCAGCGGCTCGAGGCCGCGCTCGTCAAGGAGTAGATCGCCTGGACTCTCAGAACCCTCGCGCGGCGTACGGAAGCAACATCCCCGACTTTCCAGAGGTGCCGCCGCCCGACGCGGAGTCAGCGGCGGTCGAACAGCCAGGCTTGCGCGAGCTACGCGAGGCCGTCGCAAACGCGCGGCGCCACCTGCCCGGTGGCCCATTCTTGCGCCGCGATACGATGGCGGGCCTCAGCCTCGCGGTCGCGAACGTGCCCGACGGGATGGCCAACGGCGTGCTCGTGGGCGTCAATCCGCTGTACGGCCTCTATGCCACGATGATGGGTCCCCTCGTGGGCGGTCTCTTGTCGAGCAGCCGCCTCATGGTGATCACGACCACCGCCGCTGCCTCGCTCACGGCTGGGCAATCGCTCGCCAGCGCTGCTGCCTCCGACCGAAGCAATGCCCTGTTCGTGCTGGTGCTGCTGGTTGGCGCATTCCAGGTGCTGTTCGGTGTCCTCCGCCTCGGCCGGCTCACGCGCTTCGTCTCGTATTCCGTGACGACCGGGTTCCTCGCCGGCATCTCTACGCTCCTGATCCTCAGCCAGATACCCACGGTTGCCGGGTACGCGGCGAGTGGCGGTAACCGTGTGACACAGGCGATCGACGTCTTCGTGCATTTCGCCGCCGTCAACCTGGCCGCGCTAGGCACGGGCGCGCTCACGCTGGTGCTCGCGCTGCTGCTCCCGCGAACCAGGATGAAGAGCTTCGGCCGCCTAGTCGCGGTGGTGATCCCTTCGCTGCTGGTCGCGCTGATCCGCGCCGACGTGCAGATAGTCTCCGATGTGGGACAGATCGCCGGGAACATTCCGACGCCACACATCCCACAGTTCACGCTGGTGGACCTGGTGAACGTGGTCACGGGTGCCTTGTCCGTGGCGATCGTGACGCTGGTACAGGGTGTCGGGGTCAGCCAAAGCGTGCCGAACCGAGATGGATCACGGACACGGATCTCCCAGGACTTCATCGCGCAAGGCGCCGCGAACCTGGCATGCGGCCTCTTCCGTGGGCTGCCGGTTGGCGGCTCTCTCAGCGCCACCGCAATCAACGTGATCTCGGGTGCCGCCACCCGGTGGGGATCCATCTTCGCGGGACTCTGGATGGCCGTAATCGTGGTCGGCGTGCCCAATCTCGTGGGGTTCATCGCGATGCCTGCACTTGGTGCACTCCTGATGGTCGCGGGCGCGAGCAGCTTGAAGCCGTCGGAGTTGGCCGCGCTTCGCAATGCGGGGTGGCCATCGGTGCTGGCCGGAGTCACCACCTACCTTGCCACGCTGTTCCTGCCCATTCAAGCGGCGGTCGGTCTGGGGGTAGTGCTCGCGGCGCTTCTCTTCCTCAGCCGCACCGCCAACGCGGTGACCATCGTCCAGCTGGTCAGGCATGCCGACGGGCGGATCGAGGAGCGCACGCCGCCCAGACAGCTGCTCGATCGCGCGATCACCGTCCTGGACGTCTACGGGGAACTGTTCTACGCCGGCGCGCGAACATTCGAGCGGCTGCTGCCGGTAGCCCGTGGGGCCGATCGCCCGGTGGCGATCGTGCGGCTACGAGGACGAGGCACCCTGGGGGCGACACTTACCGACGTGTTGGGACGCTACGCAGACCAGCTCGCGGCGGCCAACGGCCGGCTGTACTTAACCGGCATCAGTGATGAGGCTCATCAGCAGATAGTCCGCTCTGACAAGTTGCGCGGCGCGGTGCGGGCCCACCAGGCGACCGCATTCGTCTTGGAGTCCACACGCGCTGCGGTGGCGGACGCACGAGCGTGGCTGACGTCCGGAGCGCACGGGCCTGGCTGAGGATGGCGCGAGCCGCGACCGTCACGAGGCTGACACGCGTTCAAAGCGCGGGACCGAACTCACTCTTCCACTGGCCTCTCCCCCGCGCCTCGTAGCCAGTCGTTTGCGAGCGCGAGGGCCTCGCTGACCGACTCCCCAAGAACGGGGCGGGCCGGCACGAGAACGACCGCTCCTCCGATGTCCAGCTTGCCGGACCTTTGGAGCTGCGCAGCGACCGGATCGCTGACACCGGCCAGGTACAACCGTCCTCCCGTTTCGGCAAGTTCCCCCGCGTAGTCGGCGAGAACATCGATGAGCGTGGCGCCGACTCTGGGCCGCCCGCGCAACCTCAAGACAACGACCGGCCGCGATACACCCACCGGACTTGGCAGCACCTCCGCGAGCGTCCGTGCACCGGCAAAAAAGAGGCTGCCGTACACATCGAGCACGACCACCGCATGGCCCGCAAGCCGTGACGGCGGAGGCTCTTCCGCGAATCTGCCGTCGCCCAGGGACCTCAGTGCTCGAAGCGTGATGTCCGATGCCGAAGAGGACACGTACAACACGATTGTCAGAAGGACGCCAGCTGCGACCGCAATCGGAATCGACAAGAACAAGGTCGCCGCGAACGTCACGATGATGGCTAGGCGCGCGGATCCGCCTGTGCTCCAGATCGAGCGGGCCTCGCGGACATCCAGAGCGCTAATGCCAGACATGATCATCAGTGCGGCGAGCACGGTCATGGGAACCCGGCCCACCAGATCACGAGCCACGAGCACCACCACCAGCATCCACACGCCAGCAAGAATTCCGGCCCAGCGGCTGCGGGCACCGACCGCTACGTTCAACGCGGTTTGCCCGACCGAGCCGCCGGCCGGAATGCCCGACAACAGGCCACTCGCAACATTCGCCGCTCCTTGGGCTACGAGGTCGCGGGATGCGTTCACGGGAGTATCGTCGGGGTTGTCGACACTCTGGCTCACGCCGGCGCCTTGCACCGCGATGATTACGGCAATGGCGAACGCCGCTGTGACCAGCTCGGGTGTGAGGAGCGCCAGATTCGGCAAGGCCGGTGTCGGGATTCCGGGCGGAATGGGGCTGACGTCCGCGACTCGTTGGACATCTTCCCATTTGAACAACACCACCAAGAGCGACGGGACGACTAGCGCGATCACCGAGGAGACGTTTCCAACCGCCGTCCTCCCGAGTCCGAAAGCCAGTGCCAGAGCGATACTGCCCGTCACGATCGTGGTCATGCCGAACTCCGGCGCGCGAGCTAACAGATCAAGGAACTGCACCACCACGTTGCTGCCCTCGGCCTTGATTCCAACGAACGGCGCGGCCTGGTCGAGAATGAGCAGCATCGCGACGCCCGCGAGAAACCCAGTCATGACGGCATGCGAGACGAACCGGACGAGACGGCCGGCCCGGAGAAGACCGAATACCGCAAGCCACACACCGATCAGCGCGACCAACAAGAACAACGCTTGGTCCTGCTCGCCAGCCGGGTATCCGCCGATAACTCGCCCTGTCGCGAGCGCCGACGCACTAGTCGTGGCGATTTGCATCAGTTGTCCACTGGCTAGTGCGCTGCCGGCGATCGGTGCGGCGATGCTGGTATAGAGCCCGTACACGGGGTTCACACCGGCGAGCGTGGCCGACGCGAGCCCATCGGGGACACTGACGACGGCGTTGACGAAGCCGGCGACGATGTCCTTGCGGATAGCGTACCGGTCACATCGCGCGCGCGTCATGAACGCCATCCCGGTCGCGGCGGATGCCTTTGGTGGGGTCGATGCCAGGAACTTTGAAAGGCTGTAGGTCTGTCACCGTAAACCATTCCTGCAACCTGCACGTCAGCGGGCCCCAGTTCGTTGGCGTCGATCGGGTAACCCATACGTGGACGCCCCCTATTTCGCGCTCGCGCGATCGATGGTCCGACAACCGGAATCGGCGCCTCCATTTCGATCGTCGGCGAAATCGACCATATACCACAGCGATGCGGCACACGAGGCCCCTCCCGGGCGGGATGGCCATTGTCACTGGGCGATCGCGCGGCTGGACCGCGCCCCATCCAATCGCCGCCACCTGGTGAGGCTGAGCGGACACAGCTCTTCCCTAATCTTGCCGAGGCGCAACCGTCGTTGAGCGAAAAACCCAGATTCTGAGCATGCTTGCTGCGGCGCAACCCGTACAGCCACCGCAACCAAAAATCAGTTAGGAACCGGCTTTCTGGTTTGCCCAGACGGTTCAACTCTCACGGCTCTGCACGTAGTAGATGGAGCGAACTCAATAAGCGGTCAACTGCGCCAGACGGCCGGCGGTTCAGATGGCTGCGAGCTGCTCACCGCTGGCCCAGGCCATGGCGCTCCGCACGTATGGGTGGCCCACCTGCCGACGCTCGTCCCCAAGGACGAGACCTTCGTGGGGCACTTGTCACTCGAGCCGCGGTCTTTGAGGAGGGCCGTCGCTCCCCATCTTTGCCGACCAGCCGTCCCGCTGGTGTGTTGCGTGCTTCTGCGCGGCTCTCCGCGTTCGTGTCCGAACCGTGTCCAAACCGGCTTGTCGGGCGGCAGCAGACAGAAAGTTAAAGCCCTCGGAAGTTTTATCTTCCGAGGGCTTCCGGTGGTTGCGGGGGCTGGATTTGAACCAGCGACCTTTGGGTTATGAGGGGAAATCCAGCCACCACGACAACCAAGACGAGCCGACTCACACCAACGACGACACAGCTTTACCGAACCGTCTCGTTGTTCCCTTTCCGCTCATCTCTGTCGGTTTACTCCATAGTCGTTTCATAGCGCGCGAGGGCGCTCGGACGCTTCGATCGGGAGTCCCCTGCAGATCGAGATTCATACCTGATGGGATGGACTCCTCCCGCGACTTAAACGGCATCAACGTGCCACAGTCGCCTTGCGTCCACACTCGGCGTGGAAGGAGGAGTCGCGATGAATCGTACGACGATTGCGGTTGATGTGGCAAAGACGGTCTTTGAAGTCGCCGTGTCAGAGCACCCCGGCCAGGTCCGAGAGCGCCATCGGTTGTCGCGTGCGGGGTTTCGCCAGTTCCTCGCGGAGCGGCCGCCCGCGACCGTGATCCTGGAAGCGTGTAGCTCAGCGCACCACTGGCCGCGGCAAGCTCAGAGCCGAGGGCATGAGGTCGTGCTCGTTCCACCGCATGCCGCTCGCCCATACGTTCTCCGCAACAAGACGGATCGCACGGATGCCAAAGGGCTGCTCGAGGCGTTCCGGAACGACGACCTTCGTCCGGTGCCCGTGAGATCGGAGACGCAGCAAGCGCTGGCCGCCCTCCATCGCCTCCGCTCGGCGTGGGCCGCCGCGCGCACCGCACGCCTCAATACTCTGCGCGAGATCCTTCGGGAGTTCGGCGTGCTGATCCCGGCGGGTGCTCATCATGTCGGGCCGCACGTTCGGGCCCTCCTCGAAGATGTCGATGCCGGCGTGCCTGGCTTGCTCCGCGTGGCACTCGGAGAAGCCATCCGGGAGATCGGCGAGCTCGAGGAGCGCATTCGTGCCATCGAGCGCCAATTGGCGACGGCCGCCGAACCGGCGTTGGTGGTCCGTCAACTGCGCACGATTCCCGGCATCCGCGTCTTGACCGCGACGGCTCTCGTGGCCGCGGTCGGCGATGTCCAGCGCTTCCCCTCCGCGCGGCACTTCGCGAGCTACCTCGGGCTCACGCCCCGCGAACATTCCTCGGGACAGCGTCGGCACCTTGGGGCAATCAGCAAGCAAGGCGATACCTACCTTCGAATGCTCTTCATCCACGGCGCGCGGTCGGTGCTGCACCACGCGAAGTCGAAGACCGCTCCGACGACGGACCGATTGCGGACGTGGGCATTGCAGGTCGAACGCCTTCGCGGCCACAACAAGGCGGCCGTGGCCCTGGCCAACAAGTTGGCGCGGATCGCCTGGGCGGTCTGGCGAAACGGCAACGACTTCGCCGCCGTGCCGGCGGTCTGACCCGCGTCACCCGCGTCACGAACGAGCTCACCCGAGGCTGCCACATGACACTGATGGCGAACCGGCTCTGACCGGCGCGAGGGAAAGCCTGCTAAGCCCGATGGCTGCTGAGGGCCGCTGTCACGATTGGCTCCCCGCGCGCGACTTCCATCATGGCCCGGAGCGTGAGCACTCCACACCAGAGGCCGGAGATACGACTGCAGTCTGAGCTGGCTGTCGCTTCGGATGTCGACAACGTGAGCTACAATCCGAACTCGCACGTCGGGAGCCGCCCGAGGGGAAGCCGATAAACACGGTGGCCATTAAAGGTCCGCGAACCCGATTGGCTCCCCACGGCGTTCAGCACACCCTCTTGCCTGAGGAGTCCAGATACGTGTTTACGGTCCGCCACGCGCTTTGCTCAACAGACCGCCAACGTTGCGAGCCAACTACCATAGCCGCGGGATTAGAATTCTCCCGCTGCGCGCACGTCCCGACTCGACGAGGCTTCACACTACCATCAGCCATTGCACGATGCATCGCCAGTGCTACGAACGCGACATTCACCGTGGCAAATAGACGTTCCGCGCGGGAATGGTTCCGCCCAGAAACATGATCCGTAGCGACCGAATACTCCTACAGGCCGAACAGTTCTCGTATCTTCGCAGCTAAAACCACAACGTCAATCGGCTTCTCCAACAAAACATCGAACCCGTGCATTCGCGCGGTCGAATACGCTTCGGGAAACCCGGTGATGGCGATCGCACGAAGTGTGCGCTCAGAACGGGTGCTACGTCGAATGCTACGAATTAGAGAAAGACCGTCTTCGCCGGGCATAGCCAGGTCCGAGATGAGCAGATCAACTCGCGTCGTCGTCAGCCACGTGGTCGCGGCGGCGACATTCCGCGCCCCTAGAGTCCGCGCGCGGCACACCTGAAGGACAGTTGTCAACAATTCGAGGTGATCATCGTTGTCTTCGACTACGAGGACAGTCTTCATACGCAGGTCTGGCGGCTCGAAAAGAGGCATAGCATGTAAGTAAACCTACGATTGAAGACAGTCAAAATGTTAATGCACTAATATAGGATGTGCCGATGGCTTCGGACATCCCACGCGCGCGGCAGCGTTCTCACGAACCTGCGACGTCAACCAATGGTGGCTCGCGCGGCGGATACGATGTGTCGCGGCCGCACTTGATGGGGCTCACACGTCGCGCAGTCTGGAGCGGCACGGGCGGGAACGGCTCTCCGACAGTTCCGGTGAATGCCGCGACGTGTGGCAAGAAAGAGTGGCGCGAACGACGAGCATCGTCAGACGGCGGACTGCGATGAGGAAGGGAATTGGCGTCGTGAGCAGGCGGACAAGGATCGTCGAATATCCGCGAAGGCTTAACGATAAGGGTGTCGCGGCGTGCCTGGCCGACGGACGTCAACTACTCTTAGCCAGCGACTATGGCGACGCTCGCAT
This sequence comes from Gemmatimonadales bacterium, assembly GCA_035495075.1. Classification (GTDB taxonomy): domain Bacteria; phylum Gemmatimonadota; class Gemmatimonadetes; order Gemmatimonadales; family GWC2-71-9; genus DASQPE01. The sequence continues at coordinate 7,695 of DATJGL010000061.1, read as the reverse complement.
TCGCCACCGCCGCTTTGACAACCGAGCGCCGTCTTGCGTTGGCGGCCGTGACTTCCGGTGCTGTCGAGCTGGAAGCGCCCGAACTTGTAAATCTTCCCCGACCGGCTCACCGAGGCCTTCAGCTTTTCTTCAGCATTTCTTCTGCCCACCTGCAGGACGTCCGCCGAGACTCTCCTCTAGTGTGCGACCATGCAGGCTCATATGCCACGGACGATGCTTCCGACCACCCTGCTCGCGGCCGTCGTCGTGATCGTCGGCACCTCCCGGTCGACCTGCTGCCGAGAGCCCAATGGTAACTCGATCCTCGCGAAGCCCCTCGATCGACCCTGAAATGGAGGCAGCGAATGCGTGAATCGATCCCCACTACGTTGATGGTGCTGTTCGGCGTCGCGCTGGTGGCCGGCCATCCCCACGCCGCTCCTGCTCAAGACAAGGCCCAGATCACGGACGTCTTCAAGGAGCGTCTGGTAGTGGACGACCCGAAAGTCGTTAGCGTGCGTCAGTATGATGTTCCGCCCGGCTGGGCCACCCCCGTGCACCAGCACACGGGGCACATGTTCCTGTACATCGTGGAGGGTTCGGGAGCGATGGAGACGGAAGGCCAGGTACGAACCGGCACGGCGGGGCAAGTGATCCATCAGCTTCCCGGCAAACCGATGATCATGAAGAATTCCAGTACCTCGGCGCGGCTGAAGTTCATCCTGTTCCAGGTTGGGCCCGAGGGGCCGCCGCTGACCGTGCCGGTGAAGTGATCGCAGCGGCAAAGTGCCCGGTCATGGCCCCGCCGCCGCACCGGCTGGCCGGAGCGTGCCCGATTTGTTTCGTCGCCGTGGATGGCTCGAACCCCGGTGCAGTGGGTTATGAGCCCTTTTCAAATCGTCGATGGAGCCAACGCGCCACAAACAACGCCTCGTAAATTACCGCTTGTAACGTAAGCGCCTTTGGGTCTCTTTGGCCCTCGTTGGGAGCAACTTCCTGGGTAATTCCCGGGTCAAGTCTGGGTGTGACGTCACCAACAGCCCGCGCGCGAGTGACTCCCCTGCTCGTGCGGGGTCGATCGGACGGAGCGCCGGAGCCGTCCGATCGAATCGATCGCCCAGATAGGAGCGCCGCGTGTGATCGACCAGGTTGGCGATGAAGCGCTCGCCGTACGGCGGGAAAAAGCGGCGCGCGTCCCAAGCGACAACGACCCAGAAGCCGAGCGAAACGTTGTCGTCAACGATGGGCGCGAGCCGGACCCCCTCGCGTGGGAGCAGCAGAGTGGACGGCACGATCGCCACCCCGTGGCCGGCCGCGGCGAGTTTCAGTAGACAGTGCGGGTCGCCGCTTTCGAGCGCAACGTGCGGATGGATGCGCGCGGCCTGGAAGGCACCGTCGAGGATCTGGCGCGTCGCGAAGGTCGGCCGGAGTACCAGCAGGCGCTGGCTTGTGAGATCGCCCAGCGCTACCGTACGTTTCCGTCCGAGCGGGCTCGACGTCGGCATGACCGCGACGATGCGGGCAGGAAAGAGCACCCGGGCGCGCAATGGCTCGCGGACCGGATGCACGCCGAGGCCGATCTGTACCTGGCCTTCCTCGACGAGCCGCAGAATCGTCACCGCGCCGTCTTCGACGAGTTGCACCTCGATGTCCGGATGCATGCGCCGGTATCGCGTGAGGAAATCCGACAGCACGCTCTCCAGAACTTGCGGCGTGGCGCCAACCCGAAGGATGCCGACGCGTCCGCCGCTCAATGAGCGCGCGCGCTCGCGGAGGGCGTCGATCCCTACCAGCGCGTCGCGGCTGTGTCGGAGCACGTCGTCGCCCTCGGGGGTGAGGCGCACGCGGCGGCTCGAGCGGTCGAACAGCCGCACGCCCAGCTCGGCCTCCAGGTCCCGGATCTGCCGCGACAATGCCGGCTGCGTGACGTGCAGCCGCGCCGCGGCGCCGGAGAAGCTTTCGGCCTCGGCAATCGCGACGAACGAGCGCAGCTGACGGAGATCCATGTCCGCTTGTTATCAATAGCAGAACAAGCCGGCATTGGACAGCATGGATCCGCGATAGCTACTGTAGCGGCCAATCGACCGCTCATGGAGGACGCCATGGTTCGGAAGAACTGGATCGTCGCCGCCGTGGAGTTCGAGGCGTCGCTCAACGCCGCCCGTAACCGCCAGCGCGATCTCGACGGTGCCGCGCGCGCGGCGGAGGCCGTGGGCAAGGCCGACAAGGCGCGGGCGTACCACACGCAGATCGTCACCCTGACGCGCGAGATGGACTCCGAGCGCCCGGAAATCCAGCGCGCGAAGTCATTCCTCGAATCGCAGTGAGCCAGGTGATGACAATGGGCTACACGCTCGATCGGTTCGTGAAGGACCTGCGGGAAATCACCGGGGAGACACGCGACCCGCGCGAAATCACGAGCCGGCTCAGGCCACTCGTGCACGCGCTGGCCGTCACGCCGACCTGGCTCGCGCCGCAGCACGCCGAGCCCGACATAAACCAGGGCTTCGGCATTCACGTCTTGCACGAGGAGCCCGATCACTCGCTGATGGTCTTCGTGGCGGCGTGGGCCTCGCATCGAGGTGTCGCGCCCCACAATCACGGCACCTGGGCCGTCGTCGCCGGCGTGCGAGGCCGCGAGCGCAACGTCGTGTGGGCGCGCGCGGACGACGGCTCGCGGCCGGGCCACGCCAAGCTTCGTAGAGTCGGCGAGACCACGGTCGGTCCCGGCGACGTCGTCATGATGCTGCCGGACTCGATTCACAGCGTGCAGAACGACAGCGATGATGTGACAGTGTCGCTCCACGTCTACGGCTTCAACTTGAATCTCACCCGGCGTTCGCAGTTCGACCCCGAGCGCGAGTTGGAGGAGCCTGTCACGCTCACCATGTCGCGTGACTGAGCGCGCTGCGATTCGTCGTGTGGGATCCGGTGCGTGCCGAGTTCTGGTCCCCGCCGGTGACTCCGCGGAAACTGGCCGGGTGTCGCGGCCCACACCGCGGACATGGAGCTGGGCTCACCCAACCGGCGCGTACGAGGTCGAGACGAAGATCCTCAAGCAGCCGATCCCCGGAGGCAATGGCGCGCGACCTGCGTGACCCCGAACGAAACCTGGGCGAAGACACGAAACGCCTCGGGTGGCGTTCCCGAGGCCCTTGGAGACGTGCGGTTGCTTGATGCCCGGCCACCTGCGGCACGCCGTAGTCGATCGGGCCCTCGGCGGTGCGGAGCCGTCCACACCGGTAACCGTTGCGATAGCCGGCGCCCGGGACGGCGCCGCTTTCGTAGTAACCGCGCCCCACGGCCCCGGCCACCTCGGCTTCCAGCGATTCCTCGACGATCTTCCGGACCGCGAGCCTGATCAGTTCGCTCCGCGCGTCGCCCTCGGCGACGCCCTGGGTCAGCAGCTCACTGAGTTTCTGGCTTGTCCGCTCCGAGGCCGCTATTCTCGTCTCCACCGGGATGCCTCCTCTTGCCGCCGGCGCCAGCCGGCGAGCTTGGGTTTTGAGTCCAAGCAAGAGTGCATCCCCGTCTCGCTATCCAGCAAGCCTAGGACTTCGCCTCACTGCCGGATCAAGTCGATACCCTTCTTCGGCCTCGCTATGCCCTTCTTCGACTTCTTCTGAAACGAACTCGACGTGCTTGCAGGTGCCGAGCGTATTCGTCGCGAGGTTGGGACACGAGCAGACATTGGTGCCGGGGCTGCTGCCGCGAATGACGAACCGGTAGGTGTTCCGGCTCTTCGGATTGGTGACGTGGAACTCCGAGAAGATGGGTTGGTCTCTCCAACGTTCGTGAGCGTGAACGTCTCCTCGCGGCCCACTTGCCGGCGCAGCACGATCTGCCACGCTTCGAGCGACATCGTCTCCGGCTTGTGCAGCCGCGACAGCTTCCGCGGCACTTCCGCCGTTCGACGTACGCCCTTCGACGTTTCGGCGCATCGTGAACCCGAGACGTGATTGACATGCGCGTGGATTCCGTCCATCGGGGCCGAGCGCTCGCCGTCACAGACCAAGCTCTCGACCAAGAATCCGCGTGACGAATCGCTCGCCGAGCGTCTCACTCGCGACGAGCGTCCGGACCTTGTCTCGAACCTCTCCGGCTCGCCCGAGCTTCTCGGCCGCCTTCATCGTGTTCGCGTAGGCGGCCCACACGTCGGCGCCCGTGATCTCGTAGCCATGAGCCGCGACGAGCCAGCGAAGCGCGGCCAACCCCGCCTCGACCGCGAACTCCGGGCGTCCGTCAGCGAAATCTCTCGCAGCGCGCGTCGCGGTCTTCGGATCGCACGGAGACGAATTCGCGAGCCGGATCGCCTCGTCAAAGAGTCCCACCTCCTTCGCCGTGGCGAACCACTTCCCCTCGTCGCCCGGTGTCGTCGCGACGAGATCGGTGAGCAAGTCGCCCGGTTGCTTCAGCGGGTACTTCCGGACGAGCGCCCGATACGTCGCGAGGTATGACGTCCCGCGAGTCGCCTCGATCGCGTAATGCCGGTACGCCTCTTCGACCCGACCGGCCGCGAGGAGGACCTCCTCGCACACGCCCGCGATGGCGATCGCGTTGTCGTCGAATCCACGCAGCGCTTCCATGTAGTGAACCGCCTCATCGACACGGCCGAGCGCGGCGAGTGCACGCGCGCCCCACTGCCGATAGACCCACCATGGGCGCGGGTCTTTCTCGAGAAGGGCAAGGAGTGCGTCGTAGCGTTTGGCGCGCAACAGGGCACTGAGGCACGCGGTCGTGCCGTGGAAGAATCCGCGCCGCTTCGGATCCGGGCTCCACGCCATCTCCACGATCGGCACGAGGCGATCGGCCCACGCCGAGGCAATTTCCGAATACACACAGAGTTCGCCCCAGAAGTCCCCGAGCCGCTCGATGTACGGGATCTCGTCGTGCGCGTGCGCCTCCCAGAGGCGCTCGAGCCACATCTCGCGCGTCCTCGTGTCCGCGGGCGCCTCGGCGATGACGGTCGCGAGCTCGGCGACCGCACGGTTCACCGCGGTGCCGATTGCGCCAGAGGAACCGTCCACGTGCTCGAGTGCAGGTGACACGCGTTCCAGGAACAGCACCGCCCCCTCGGCGGCCAAGATTGGGTCGCGCCGGGCGACGCGATTGATCTCGCTCACGGCTTGCCTGACGCGCTCGATCGCCGGCTGCAACTTCCAGCCGAAGGCGCCGCGCCGAAAGCGACGAGTGAACTCCCAGCGAGTCATGGTTCCAGGCATCTACAACGACTGGCCCTTCGCCGCCTGTCCTTTCAAGAGGAATGTCTTGGGTAATTCGCCTTCGCCACAAATCTTGAACGACCCGAAGTCCTTGTACCAGAGACCGGCCGGCGCCTGCGGCTCGGACTCACGCCACAGCTTGAGCTTGTAGAGATCCTCAGCCGATATCTGGCGATCCACGACTCGATCGAAGAGGTGCTGGCGAAGATCTGCGGGAAGATCGGTCCACCGAATCTTCGGCATTAACTCCCAAAGGTCATCCGCGCGAGTTCTTCTTTCAACCGCTGCCGCTCGGCAGCGTCCGAAGACTCGGTGAGTCGACTGACGAGCGAGAAGAATCGTTCCTTCTCGGCCTCTTTGGATTGCAGACCGGCCTCGATCAAATCGACCAGCACTCGATTGGCGCTCGTTTTCCGCGTCCTGGCCAATGTGCGGACACGCTTGACGATGCCTGCAGGGATCGAAACGCTTTGACGAATTGTTCGCTCTGTCTCAGCCATAGCTCGAATCTTACACCATGATGCACCAGTCTGCACCGCACCGCATCGCAGAACCCCGGCCCATTGGGTCGTTGATCCAAATCGCCGAGAAACCCAAGGCGCCGCCGCAATCCGCGTCATTGGTCGGATTTTCGGGTGCTCAGCGTGCCCTATGAAGTGGCGCTCGGAGACGCGGGCTCTCGGCGATCCTGAAGGGCCCGCCAAAGCGCGATTTCGTTCTGGAGGGACGCCGTCACGGCGCCTCCGCGCACCGAACGGTCGAAATCTTTCATAGTCAGCGAAGACACCAAAGGGGCCGACTGACGTCGGCCCCTTTGATTTCGACGACTTGATGGTTGCGGGGGCCCGCAACCACCGATATCAAAGACGCTCAGGTTCGAGGTCGATTTGATCTAGACGCGTTGCGCAGGCCCGCAACCAGCGGGCAAGCAGGTCGCTGGCGTTCCGGCTCGATGTCACCGCCTGAAACCCCCTGTCTGCGGCTTGAGAGGGACGGCCACCAAACCTCGTAAGAAATAATTATCGCCCGCCCGGCGGCCCCCGGTGGTCCAGAGCCTCCCCGGGCGGAGCGCTCCAGAGTCCTCCATGGCGCCGGGCCACCGGGCCCCGCCGGGTGCCTCAGCGTCGGGCCATCGCGCGCAGCGATATCAGGGCGCCCACAACGAAAATGAGAGTAGCCAGATAGATCGGACCCAGGTGGGTCACCCAATTCAACTGAAAGGTGCCCGTGTAGTGGTAGGGCAGCGCAACGGCCAGTGCCACCACGGCCGCGACCACGGCGGCCACCCAGGCCCACATTTCCCCGCGTGCCACGCCGTACCAGGACAGCGCGGCCACGGCGATGCCCGTGCCCGCGATGAAACCGGCCGTGGCCACATGCAGATGCCCGATGTAGTGGACGATCGCCGGATTGAGGGCGTTCAGTTGGTCCCGCGTGACGCCGTTCAGCGTGTCCACGCCCAGCTCGAAGCCGGTGGAGGTAAAATTGCGAATGAAAAATACCACTGCGTAGCCGATGAAGGCCAGGGCCGCGATCACCATCAGTACCGCACCCTGTTTCAGCCCGGGATTCGGGGTCGTCATGTCATCCCTCCTATTTGGTTCGTCACGCTGCTCACCGCACGCGCCGCCTGACCCCGCGGGCCCTGCTTGACGGAAACAAGGAACAGGCTATCAATTTGGCGCACAAGAGACGTGAAGGCCGTTATCAGGCGCGGACCATCCAGGAAGACCCCCTCACACCGCGGACAAAGGCAGATTCGGGTCGCGACCGATAGTGCGCCGGGCGCGGGCAGCCGTCAAGAGTGCGGCCAGGTGCGGAACCTGTTGCGTCCTTCGAACGAGGACTCACTTGAGCAAGTTCTGCCCGCCCCCGGTTCACCGGAGCATCCACGGCACAACCCAGAGCGCCAAAGACACCGGCGTAGCGATCCAGAGCATGAGACTCTGCCCGCGCCCCCCAGCGCCTTGACGGTACGCGAAGTAGTGCCCGAGGGCGAGTGAAGCGACCGACACAGGAATCAGGACGATCTGCAGCGCCGCCATCCTGGCGGCGATGGCTCCGCTCGCCACGCCAAGCGCCCCGAGCGCAGCGGTCAGGAGCGTCGCCGGTCAGAGAACCCAGAGGAACGCTGAACCCGCCGACAGCCCACCGGCCCACCCGACCTTATGATCACGCACCATATGCGACTCCCTTCTTGGTCCACGTGTTCGTGTCTAGGATTCGCCCGGCACGGGCGGGTCGGGCCATGCCCCGATAGAGGTACCCGCCCATCCGGGGCCCCGCGAGGTAGCCCCGGTTCATCTCCAAAACTTCGAACCCACCCAATCGCAGGAGCCGGTCGATCGGCCGGTTCAGGTGGCAGCCGCCCGCCACCCTCCGCCAGAGCGGCGTGAGCCGGTCCTGCCATCGGACGACTGCCAGATCGGGCGAGCGCCCATGCTCGACGAAGATCAGCCGACCCTCTGGCCGCAGCACGCGACGCATCTCCTGG
>DATJGL010000060.1:0-2209 GCA_035495075.1 Gemmatimonadales bacterium | reverse complement strand
ACATGGGAGCCGTCCAGGGGAGTCGCGAGCGCGGGGTCGCGACGAATGTGCGCCAGCACTTCGCCGACCGCGGCACCGTGGTTGCGCGCCAGGCTCCTGGCGGCTTCTTCCCCCATCGAAGCCGGTCGTTCAGCGATCGTTCGCTGAACGAACTCCTTGATGTCGGAGATGGCCCCGCCGTGGACCGGTGTGCGCGCGGTGGGTGAAGGCGGGAGTGAGCGCCCCAGCTTCCGACCGGCGAGCGTCACCACCTGCTCCGCCACTCCTCGCGCCGTCGTCCAGCGCACCCCGATCGAGGTGATGAGCCCTTCCACACCATCCGTTGCTCGGTGGTCAACGACCCGCGAGCGGTGGCCGTAACGAAGATTGGCAGCTCCCTCGGCGTTATCGCCAAACAGAACCAGCCCCGCGTCACAGCAGCCCACGTCGTCTGGAGTGATTCGGAGTGCCGGACAGGACGCATTGACTTCGCCCAGGAAGGTAAACAGCTCCGCCTCCGTCACCGTCACGGAGTCGGGATCCTCAAGCCACGGTTTGTGCCAGACACCAAGCAGTGTATAGCCCCGCCAGGGTGCGAGAAACAGATGGCGAGCCGCCCGGCTCACCAGCGCATCCGGATCGCGGGTCTGTCCCAGGATCGCGAGCGCGTGCGGGCCCTTCGCTCGTCGCTTGAGGACGAAGCAGGTGTCGCGAGAGAAGGTTACGCCGGGGTTGAGCCGCAGACCGCTCGCACTCTGGAGCAGCTGGGGCGCCCAGCCGCCCGCCGTATTCACCACCACTTTGGCGCGAACCTCAAGCTCGTCGCCAGTGAGCGTGTCGGCCACCGAAACACCCGTGATCCGATTGTTCCGGCGCGTGAAGCGGCGGGCGGCAACGTAATTCACCGCAACGGCCCCGGCATCAACGGCCGACCGGAGAATCGAGAAGGCCAGCCTGGGTGGATTGTACATCTGCCCGTCGTAGAACAGGCCAGCACCAGTGAGGCCGTTGGAGTCGAGCTCCGGGAACAGGTGAAGGCACTCGGTCCGCGATATGACCCGGCCGGGCGGGATTTGCCGAGCCGGGTCGTGGATGCCGCGGTTCCGGTCGGCGGCCCAAAGGTCGTAGAGCCGCAGGCCGAGCCCTAGCGCCGCCTTGCCTCCAAGCCCGTGGCCGTAGGTGGGGATCACGATCGGAAGCGGCTCGACGAGATGGGGCGCCATGCGGATGAGGGCCCTCCGCTCGCGAACCGATTCGCGGATCCGAGGGAAATCACCGTGCTGGAGATACCGGATCCCGCCGTGAACCATCCGAAAGGAATGGGCCGACGTCGCCTGGACGAAGTCGGCCCGCTCGATCAACGCCACCGAGAGACCCCGCAGGGCCGCGTCCCACGCCGTGCAGATCCCGAAGACTCCACCACCCACAACGGCAAGATCGAACTCGCGCCCCTCCAGCTGCCGTGGATCCCGGCGCATCAGATCGCCTCAGGCGTCACGGCGTCGCCGCCTTTCTGGCGACGGCACCGATCTTTTTGGAGAAGAGACGGTTGTTCTTGCCGACCAGCCTGAAGCTAATCACGAAAAACAGCCGAAGGAGAGTGTCCCACAGCCACGCGACATAGTTGAGAGGGTTGGCGTAGAACACGTACAGGTTCAGCGGGAAGATCCTGACTTCGCGCAATCCGGCGTATTCGAGCACTTGATGGAGACTGTATTGGGTCCACGCATTGTAGTGGTCGAAGTTGCCCCAGCGCGACTCGGAGCCGACGATAGGATGAGCGCCGTTGATCGCGTGCACGACGACGATGCCAGCGGGTTTCAGGTTGTCCTGACACAGCCGGAGGAAGCGAATGATCTCATCCTTCGTAAGGTGGTTGAGCTCCTGCTCGGCGACGATGGCATCGAAGGGCAGCTCGTTGCTGGTCAGAAAGCCGAATGCGCGCGCGGTCCGGCAATTCAGCTTTCGCCGGACGGCGTGCTCGACCTTCTCGGGGAACGAGTCGATGCCGAGCACATCCGTGTACCCCTGTTCCCGGAGCAGGTTGACGAAGTAGCCCGGCCCGCAGCTGATCACGAGAATACGGGCCTTTCGATCCTGCGGGAGGTAGCGCAGGTAATTGTGCCGGTAGAACGCGCTGAAGCTCCGGTATCCTTTTTCGATTTCCTCGGGCGCTTCCCAAAAGGAGTCGAACGGCTCGATCTTGGCCGTGAGCGCATCATCGACGCTG
>DATJGL010000059.1:0-5213 GCA_035495075.1 Gemmatimonadales bacterium | reverse complement strand
GACAGTCACCTCCTTTTTCGGGTCGCCCTCGAGCGGTTTCTTCAAGATCACGGTACGGGTGACGCCTTCTTGCGCAATAGCGAGGGCGGCGCTTGCGAGCGCGAACGCCGCGCCCAGGACCACAACGGCACCCACGAACCTATGCGTCCTCATAGGCTCCTCCCTAAGCAAATTCATAGGGCATTGCTTGGTAGACTAGGTCTGCCTGGGGACGAGGTCAAGGCCGTGACCATAGATCAATCAGTTCTAGGACAGGGCCTGGACAGAGGCGCCTCCTGACTTCTGGACGTGGTCTTTCTGGCCCGCCGTGTCGGCGCGTGCCTCTGTGCTTGCTGTTCGAGGCGCGGGTCTGCGGGTGGCCCATCTGAGTGGTATCGGCTGGTTTGCAACGCCCCTACCGGCAGGGCAGTGATCCTGCCGACATTTGTTGACACAGGAAACTCTTTCCGTCGAACGTTGACGATTGACTGCGTCCTCGCCGAGGGTTGATAACACGGCATATGGTAGGCGCCGCACGAAACCGAACCCGTCGGTTCGTGGTGTCCCGATTGTTGGGGAAATAGAGACGCGACTTCCGGAAGTCCCCAGTTCATTCAATGACCTGATCCGCCTGCAGTAGCAGCGACCGCGGGATCGTAAGGCCCAGCGCCTTCGCCGTCTTGAGGTTGATGACCAGCTCGAGCTTCGTGGGCTGCTCGACGGGAAGGTCGGCGGGGTTGGCGCCCTTGAGGATCCTGTCAACGTAGATCGCGGCGCGCCGAAGGTTACTAGCGAGGTTGACGCCATACGACATCAGGCCGCCGGCCTCGACGAATTCCCGCCAGGGGTAGAGCGTCGGAACGTGGTGTTGCGCCGCGAGCTGCGCGAGCCGCTGGCGCTGTGCGAAGAACATCGGGCTGACCTGGACGAGGAGCGCGTCGACCCCGTCTTGCGTCATCATGGCCAAAGCGCTTGTGAAGTCGTCGGGACTCTGTGCCGCCAGGACCTGCGCCTCCAACCCGGCGCTGCGGGCTCCATCCTCGACGTCGCGCGCCATCTCTCGGCCCAACTGCTCTCCGAAGGCCCCAGGATGCCAGAGGATGGCGACCCGCTTCGCGCGGGGTAGGATCTCTCGTATGAGTGCGACGCGCCGTTGGGATAACCCGGGCGCCTCCTCAGTGATCCCGGTGACGTTGCCACCAGGCTTCGCGAGGTCGTGGACAAGGCCGAAAGCCACCGGATCGGCAGCCACGGTGAAGACGATAGGGATCGTGGTCGTCGCGTCCTTGGCTGCGCGCACCGCGGGGGCCCCGGGAGCAAAGATGATGTCCACGCGCCGTTGGACCAGCTCGGCAGCGAGGGCAGGGAACCGGTCGATCTTCCCCTCCGCCCCACGGTACTCGAAGGCGATGCTCTGGCCCTCGACGTAACCCAATTCGCGCAGGGCCTCCTTGAAGACCGTGGTAAGCGGCGTGGGCGTCGGGGGGCCCAGCAAAAGGACGCCAACCACGGGGGCCCGCCCGGGTTGCTGCGCCTCGGCCGCGAGCGGCGTGGCGAGGAGGCCGCTGACGAGGACGACTGTGAGCGCAGCACGTACGATCATCATGCCGCCACCTCCGTGTGCTGGCTGAGCACAGCGGAAATCTTCCGCCAGCCGTCGATCCTGCGCAACTTGATTTGCCCACTCGCCACGAGGCTGAAGAGTAAGACCAAGGCCGCGTCCTCGCTCGGCAGCGAGCCCTGGGTTTTCACGCGGCGGCGGAATTCCTCGTGGAGCCGCTCGATCGTGTTCGTTGTTCGCAACGTCTTCCACTGCGCTTTGGGGAAGGTGAAGAACATGAGAAGCTCATCGCGGCCTTCCCGCAAGCTCGTCACCACTCCCGGGCAGCGCTTGGCCCACGTGCGCTCGAAGGCCGGGAAGGCGGCGCGGGCTGCGTCGGCATTGGCTGCGTAGGCGATACGATGGAAGTCATCGCGAATTTCCGCGAGCGCGTGCTTCGGAGCTTTACGCTCAAGGTTGCGCAGCTCGTGAACACAGCAGTGTTGCGCCGCGGCGTGCGGCCACACCTGCCCGACGGCGCGCCGCAGCCCGGCGTTACCGTCGATGATGCAGAGCCCCGGGGCGGACAGGCCGCGCGCCACCAGATCGTCGAGACACCCTTTCCATGCTGGCGCCGATTCGCCGCTGCACAGATCCAAGGCGAGCAGGCATTTACCCCCGTCGGACCGCACGCCGACCACGCCGAGGACGGGCACACTCACCACTTTCCCAGCACTGCGAACGCGCGACGCGAAGGCGTCGAGGTAGAGGCAGACGGCGTCCACATCGGCCAGCGAGCGCGTCCGCCAAGCCGCCAACTCGGTCTTCAGCGTCGCGACGACCCGCGAGACCGCACTCTTCGAGAGCGGCGTGTCCTTGAGCAGGGGTTGGAGCGAGAGTCCACGGAGATCTGCCCGCCCCTGCTGCGGGACCTCAAGCAGCGCGGCCTCCGGTCCCCGCGTCTGGTCGTCGGCGACGGCCATCTCGGGATTTGGAGCGCGCTGGCCGCGGTGTCCCCGGACGCCAGCCCGCAGCGCTGTTGGAACCACCGGATCCTGAACCTGCTGGACAAGCTGCCGAAGCGCCTGCAGGCCGCGGGCCGGCGGTTCCTCTCGGCGATCCCCTACGCCGAGACGCGGGAGGCGGCCGAGCGCCAGAAGCGAGCGTTCCAGACATGGGGCGCGAAGAAGGGCGTGACCGCCGTCGGTCACGCGCTGGACCACGACTGGGACTGGCTGGTCGCCTTCTACGAGTTTCCGAAGGCGCACTGGACGCATCTGCGGACGTCGAACCCAATCGAGTCGCCGTTCGCCGCGGTCCGCCTGCGGACGGCGGCGGCGAAGCGGTACAAGAAGGTGGCGAACGCGACGGCGGTCATCTGGAAGACGCTACTGATCGCCGAGAGGAGAGCGGGTGAAGCCGAGCCAGAGCACGGCCGAGAAGAAGGCCGCCGCCTGAGTTGATTCACACACGCCCATGACGTACCTCATCCTCCGGTACGTGCATCTGCTCGGCTTGACCCTTATGGGGGCCGGGCTGATCGGCGTCTGGTATGCGGACCTCCGGTCCCGGCAGGTTCGGAACCTGAACCTGCCAGTGTTTGGCGAGCTCATCCGCCAGATCGCCGTGCTCTACGATGGGCTCGTCGTCCCCGGCGCGCTCCTCCTTCTCGGCTCCGGTACCTGGCTCATCGTCACCGTCTATGGCGGCTGGGCCTTCCTCGATATACCGTGGCTGGCCGGGATGGTCGGGCTGTTCGCGTTCGAGTTCATTGAAGGCAATACCATCACCCGGCTGTACTTCATGCGTCTCCGCCGACTCACGAAGGTCGCGCTCGAGCAGGGATCGGTCACCCGCGACCTTGAGACGGCTCGCCGCGAGCACCTCCCGACGTTCACGCACTTTCTCGATCTGCCGCTCCTCTTCGTCATCGTCGCGCTTGGGGCGATGAGGCCGCACACCTGGGCGCTCTTCCTGGTTGGAACGGTGCTCGCGGTCATCGCTGCGACGGTCCTCACGGTCGTGATTCCACGGATGTACCCCTCCGCAGCCAGTCATGATTCGTAAATCACGCTGGCCACGGCCGAACGGAGGCCGCCGCCCGAGCTCCATTTACACTCTCTTTGACAAGACCTCGGAGGTGCCAGCAGTGCAGACTGGTGCATGATCGTCTGGCCTACGCTCGAAGTCCTTGGTACCAGGGGCCGTCCGGGGCCTCAGGCTCGGATTCCCGCCACAGCTTCAGCTGGTAGCGAGTCGTTCAAGATCTGTGGTGAAGGTGAGTTTCCGGAGAACTTCCTCTTGAAGGGAGAGCCGGCGAAGGGCAAGGCTCTCTAACCATAGCTAGCGAGAGCCCACACGAGGCGCTCGCGCCTTGACGCCGTCGTCACGGGGAGGCTATCGTCTTCCTACCCATACTCCGGCCCGATTCGCTGGAGGCTTGGCAATGAGAACCGTCCCCGGTGCCGGCAGGTGAATCCGCCCTCTGCGGAAGTTCTGTTGGAGTGCGGAGCCCGTCTCGCACAGAAGTGAGGGAAGAATCATGGCGGATGTGTCAAGTTGCGAAAGGTCGACGGCGGGCAGAACATCGCCGCGGTGGTAGGCGGGCACCTGTGGCTGGCGGTGGCGTAACGAATCTGAGGTCGTCCGAAATCACGTAGGAGACTGCTCGATGAAGACACTCCGCGAGATGCTGATGCTTGGTGTCATGATCGCACTCCTTCCCGCCGCCGCGCACGCCCAGGAGATCAGAGTCACGCTGCTCGGGACCGGCACGCCGGTGCCAGCCATGAACCGATTCGGGCCGAGCATCTTGATCGAGGCTGGGGGGCGGAAATTTCTGTTCGACGCCGGCAGAGGCGCGCTGCAACGCCTTGCCCAACTCAAAGTACGCTGGCAGGACGTCGACGGTGTGTTCCTGACGCACCTCCATTCGGATCACGTCGTGGGGTTTCCCGATCTCTGGTTGACGGGCTGGCTCGTGGGTCCAGGGCGCGACCGGCCGCTTCGCGTTTGGGGACCCAGAGGAACGCAGAAGATGATGTCGAAGCTGGAAGACGCCTACGACTTCGACATCCGGATCCGGCTGTACGACGACCGGGCGGCGCCCAACGGCGTCTTGCTCTTCGCCGAGGACATCAATGAAGGGGTCGCGTGGGAGAAGGGGGGGATAAAAATCACGGCGTTCGAGGTCGATCACTCGCCCGTGTGGCCCGCATTCGGCTACCGGATCGATTACGGCGGTCGGTCCGTCGTGCTGTCCGGGGACACCCGGGTGTCGCAGAATCTCGTTCGGCACGCGCAGGGCGTTGACCTTCTCGTCCATGAAGTCGCGTCACCGGAATCGTTTCAACGTGCGGGAACGGGACCCGAGCGAGCCAAATCGGTGATCGCCCACCATGTGACCCCAGAACAAGCCGGGGAAGTCTTCGCCAATACGAAACCAAGGCTCGCCGTCTATTCCCACATCGTCCAACCCGACGCGAGCGAGCAGGATCTGATACCGCCGACGCGAAAGAACTACGCAGGGCGCGTGGAGGTCGGAGAGGACCTCATGGTAATTGAGGTCGGAGAAAGGATCGATGTTCGCCGGCCCGCTCGCTCTTCGCCTTGAGCGTGTAAGGTCAAGACCGCGAAAGCGCTCAGTATGGCGATCGTCGGCCGCTATTGAGGTCCTCTCTATCCGGAGGCTGCT